>JAICKZ010000244.1 GCA_025927665.1 Steroidobacteraceae bacterium
AAGCAACTTCTTTATTTAAGGAGTTGCGCAGGGTGCGGCAGTTAATAGCGGAACTACAAGGATCTGCATTTTCAAATGCGCTTGCAGATGTAAATTTACAGTTGCAGTACGTGTTATCAAAAGGGTTTTTACATGAAACTCCGACAACTTGGTTTAGGCATCTACCGCGATTCATTCAGGCGTTAGCGCGTCGTCTGGAACGGTTACGCGGCAATGCGTCTCGTGATGCGGAGTTGTCCCGGCAAATCACACCATTCGTCACCGCATATGTGCGTCTTCAAGCAGCCCATTCTGCCGAAATTGAACAACTAAAATGGATGATCGAAGAGTTTCGCGTATCGTTATTTGCTCAAGATCTGCGTACTTCTATTCCGGTTTCGGCAAAGCGATTGAGTGAACAGCAAATGTTGGCGGAGAAGTCCGTTTAATAAGTATTGGGGCACAAAAGGCATGAACCTGCGATGATTTGACTTAGTAAATCCATTCAAGCACCTAAATTGTGTGGAATTTGCACGATAACCCTTTGTCGCCATTTCACTTTGTGGATTTTTTGAGTACACTTCGCGCCCCATTTTCCGGCTTGGATAAAGTCCAGTCAGTTTTGATTGGTACGATGTTCGAGTGTTTTGCATAGCAGTTTAAAATTTAGCGCGTTATTCGAGGCGAAGTTACTCATGGTTACGATCCGGCTGACCCGTCGCGGTGCCAAAAAATTGCCCTTCTACCACATTGTGGTCACCGACAGCCGCAAGCGTCAGGGCGGAACAATTTTGGAACAAATTGGTTACTTCGATCCGGTTGCAAAAGGCAAAAGCGTTAAGCTGAATTTGGATTTGGCACGTGTTGATCATTGGCAAAAACACGGCGCTCATCTATCGGATCGCGTACAAGCGCTGGTTAAGGATTATCGCAAGCAAGCCGCCTAAGTTAGGTGTGCAGTTAAACCTATGGCTGATTCATTGCCGGACGCCATTGCTAATCGCATGGTGGTATTGGGCAGAGTTAGATCAGCAGTAGGATTGGCGGGATGGGTCAAAGTTGAGTCATACACTGACCCGCCTGACAACATTTTGAAATATCGAGTTTGGCAACTCAGTTCGGAATCCGGAATAAACAGAGTTTGGCGCCCAATAAAATGGATGCAACATCGTTGGTCTGGTTCGGAACTGCAAATGCAAATGGAAGGCGTAACGGAGCGTAATGGCGCCGATTTATTGCGCAATATGGATGTCGGGGTGATGCGGTGTGAATTACCGCCGCCTGCAGCCGGTGAATTTTACCGGGACGATTTATTGGGACTGACCGCTTACTCAAGTAATGGTGAGTTGCTTGGGCAACTGGATCATTATCAAGACAGTCCAGCGCATGCCTACATGGTGTTGCGTGGCATTGATAAAGATAGCAAGGCATGCGAGCACTTTGTACCATTGGCCAAAGGTCGAGTCACGAAGGTAGATTTCGAACAGCGGGTCATGACGTTAGATTGGACGCTAGATTGGATTTAGTAGTTGACGTATGAGTTGGGGACATGGTTGATGCAATTTGTGGTCATCACTTTGTTTCCAGAGCTTATACACACAGCCGTTCAGGTCGGTGTAGTAGGACGCGCGATAGAACGTGGCCAAGTGACAGTGCAAGCCATTACGCCGCGTGACTTTGCGGATGATGTGCGACGCACAGTCGATGATCGACCTTATGGCGGCGGTCCTGGTATGGTACTTAAAGTCGAGCCATTGGGCTTGGCAATACGTACGGCACGTGACAGGTTGCCAGCTGGCAGTCGTTGTATCTATATGGGAGCCGAGGGCAATCCATTGACACAACGCAAGGTGAATGAATTGAAGAAGCTGCCTGGCATGGTGTTACTGGCCGGGCGCTATGAAGGAGTCGATGAGCGTTTGTTGACCACCGAAGTGGATGAAACCATTTCCATTGGCGACTACGTGTTATCGGGTGGTGAGTTACCGGCGTTGGTGTTGATTGACGCAGTGGTTCGTACGCTTCCCGGTGTACTGGGGGATGACGAGTCGGCGCAGCAGGACTCATTCGTGAATGGATTGTTGGATTGGCCGCATTACACTCGGCCCCAAGAGTTTACGGGGTTGAAGGTTCCCGATGTATTGATCGGCGGGAATCATGATGCGATCAGACGGTGGCGGTTGAAGCAAGCATTGGGTCGAACATGGTTACGACGACCAGAGTTGTTGAATGGTCGGACCATGAGCACTGAGGAACAGCTGCTATTGAATGAATTCAAGGCAGAGCAAAGCTGATCTTTGTTCTCCAGGTGATAAGAGTTTCTTGAGATTTTTGTTTTTAGTTTTTTGTCGGGGTGGAACATGATGAACATCATTGAAGCGCTTGAAAAAGAGCAAATCACACGTCAGGTACCGGACTTTAGTCCTGGTGACACGGTGGTGGTGGAAGTAAAGGTGAAGGAAGGCGATCGTGAACGTACTCAGGCATACGAAGGCGTAGTCGTAGCCAAGCGCAATCGCGGATTGAATTCATCATTCACGGTACGCAAAATTTCTCATGGCGAAGGCGTGGAGCGTGTATTTCAGACTCACAGCCCGTCTATCGGCGAAATCAATGTTAAGCGTCGTGGTAATGTACGTCGTGCCAAGTTGTACTACCTGCGCGATCTGGCCGGTAAGGCAGCACGTATCGAAGAGAAGATTCAATAATCTTCTTTGACACAGTTGATATAAAAGGCGAGCCTGATGCTCGCCTTTTTTGTTTAGTATTCCCCATCGTGCATATATGAGCAGCGAGTGACTGGTTGTAAATACTAATTAATACTGCACCCCGTCATATCCGCGCAGGCGGATATCCAGTAAGAAAAACTTCTGGCATTCTAACTTGCGTGGTTGAGGTGAGAGGATTTTCTCCTGGGAGTCATGTTGTAAATTCATGAAAGAAGTCGAACGTGTTCTCAGGGTTGATCACGCCGGTGAATATGGTGCGATCAATATTTATACCGCGCAACTGCTCATTGCGCGACTGTTCTACAAAGACATTGCTGCGAAACTCGAAGAGATGCTCGCACACGAAAAGGTGCATTTCCGAACGTTCAATAATTTGCTAATTTCCCGTTCAATTCGTAGTTGTTACGCAATTTACTTTTGGGCGGTTGGCGGTTTTACGCTTGGTTTATTCACTGCCTTGATTGGCCGTAATGCAATTTGGGTTTGCACCAACTCCATAGAATCTACGGTTTTGCATCATCTGGAGTGGCAGCTTGGTTTTTTGCAGGAGCATGATTCCGAAGCGCATGCTGCAGTACTAAGCATCAAGGGTGATGAGAAGTCACACCAAGAGTTTGGACAAAACAACGGCAAGAATTCATTTGCATATAAACCGATTTTCTATGTTGTCAGGTTGGCGACGGAATTTGCAATATGGCTATCGACAAAGTTGTAGCTAATCAGAGAGTTGGGGATTGGATAGACTCCCATTCTTCCAGATTCTATCGTGGAATCAGCTTCCGCAGCGCAGAAATGCTCACTGTCTTTATGGCATCATATGAAACGAGTTAGTCATCGGAAATCACTATGAGCATTATTGTTCGTTTGCTGAAGTTTTTCTGGGCATTGCTAGATGGCGTACGCAAGGTATTGCATCTGTGCTTGCTATTACTGTTGTTCGCGGTCGTGGTGGCGGCAGTGTCATCGTCCAGGGTTCCAAGTCTCTCCAGTTCATCAGCCTTGGTGATTGCGCCTCAGGGCGCGTTGGTTGAGCAGTTAAGTGATGGTCCCTTGGATCATGCGGTGGCGGAAGCAATGGGACGACATACTTCGGAAACGCGCTTGCGTGATGTCGTTGACGCTATTCATTACGCCAAAACCGACTCACGTATTAAAGTCCTCATATTAAATCTCGATGAAATGACTTCCGCAGGCATTGCCAAGTTGGAAGAAATAGCTTATGCGATTCGCGATTTCAAGAAAAGCAATAAACAGGTCATTGCTTTTGGTGAAGCATTTGATCAGCAGCAATACTATCTTGCTGCAAAAGCGGACCAACTGTATCTCGACCCGCATGGGTTAATCTTGATTGATGGGCTTGCACATTATCGGCACTATTATAAAGACGCGATTGATAAACTGGGTGTCAGTGTCAACGTGTTTAAAGCGGGAAAATTTAAGTCGTTTGCCGAGCAATATACACGCAGCGATATGTCCGCAGAAGATCGTGAAGCGACAACTGTATGGTTGAAGTCGGTATGGAATACTTATCAAGACAATGTCACCAAGGCGCGTGGATTGGAACCCACCGCAATTAGCGAGTATGTCGATCAATTGTTGCCCGGCTTGCAGTCCACACAGGGTGATTTTGCAAAACTTGCATTGCAACGACGCTTGGTAACCGACTTAAAAACCAAGGCTGATTTCATATCGCAATTGAAAGATTTGGTAGGCGAAGACGACGATACGCATTCATTCAAGCAGATCGATGTTGAAGATTATCTCAAAGTGACCCAAGCACAACGGTTGCTACAACATCGCAGCCATAACAAGATTGGTATCGTGGTCGCTGAAGGCGAAATTGTAGATGGCAAACGTACTGCGGGAACGGTAGGCGGCGATTCCATGGCGGAGCTGCTACACAACGCGCGTTTTGATGATGACATCAAAGCGGTGGTGTTACGCATAGACAGTCCTGGTGGCAGCGTGATGGCTTCGGAAATAATTCGTCG
>JAICKZ010000117.1 GCA_025927665.1 Steroidobacteraceae bacterium
AGTGTAATAAATTGCACACCTTTCGATTTATATAAGGCCAATAATTGCGGCAACATGTGGGCATCAAACCCGCCAATATGCATTAACAACACATAGGGAATATCGCGGTTATACAATGCATTGGACATGAGATGAGAACTCTCAAGCGCTTGTGCAGCAGCTAGCAAGTAATTTTTCTCCATCAATTTGATTGCTTCATCGTCATGTTGGGTAGCACATCGGGCATAAGGTCCATTCCACATATAATCACCAAAGCTCATGGTAACGGCTGCGATGTGGTAACCACGTTGCGCCAACACCTTACGAATCGCATTGCGCTTTTCTATATCGCTTCCTTCAACTAGATAGGGATAGCGAAACCAGTGCCAATCCATACCTTTGCTATATTGTTTGAGCACTACTTCATTTTTGATGATTTCATCGACGTACGCTTCAACAGATAGATTATTGAGATTGGCATGCGACCAGGTATGATTGCCCAAGGGAAACCCAGCTGCACGCCAGTCAACCAACACCTCTGCCAACGTTGGATCGTTTTGTAAATGCACCGCATTCACAAACCCGTACACTTTGGGCGCATGTGCCGCCTTGAGCGCGGCGATAATGTCCTTGGCTACTTGTTGACGAGTGACACCTGGAGGTAAATCGTTATGCCAAGGCAAATCATCAAAGGTCAGCGCGATTTGGATATTGTTTTGTTTTGCTGCATTGGCGGCAATACAAAAGCAAGACAACAACACCAGCAATACATAAGTAGTGATTTTCATATTTTACCCTGAATACATTATTTTTCGAACAGTGAAAGCGGCAGCGCACTTGCCATTGCGCGATAACCGGTGGGCGAAGGATGCAATCCATCTCCCGAATCGTAGGCTGGCAATAGTCGATCTGGATGTGCGGGATCGCGAGTCACTTTATCAAAATCAATGACCGCATCAAAATGTCCAGATGCGCGAATCCATTCATTTACGACGTTGCGATCTACTTCATTGTCTGCGTCAGGATGATAATAGCCTGAGCTGGCGTCGGGAAGAATGGTTGCACCGATCACTTTAATACCATGGGCATGCGCACGATCGATCATTTGTTCATAAGCTGCAATCATACGTTTAGTCAGGGCAGTATGTTTGTCAGCGCTGACCAGCCCATCACGCGTCAAGGTACCAAGATCATTGATGCCTTCGAGCACAATCAACCAATGCACGCCCGCTTGTGCGAGTACATCTCGGTCGAAGCGCGCCAACGCATTAGGGCCAAGGCCATCCTGTAGCAAACGATTACCACCGATACCATGATTAAGAACCGCAACACTGCGCGTCTTCGGGTCAGCTTGTAATCGTTCTGCCAATGCATCGGGCCAGCGATCATTACCATCAGTAGTGGCGCCGTGCCCATCGGTGATGGAATCACCAATTATGACGATTGCACGAGCATTTGCATAGGTCTCTACCTCTACTGCTGCTAATTGGTACCAATGCTCGATCTTCTTGGCATCGCTCAACTCTTCTACTGCAACCTTATTACCTTTTGCAATATACGATGTGGCACGTGATCCGGGATGACCGGTCTGTTGTTGAATGGTCTCTGGCACATGAAACGAAATTGTTAGACTAGTCAATGGCGCAACCATCATTTCAACAGGATCGGAAGTGTAGTTGGCGCCGGCCGGTATGATGACTTCATTACTACCGGAAAATGTAATGACATGATCGCTACCAGCTTTGATTTGTGAAGTTGTAGTGGACGCCGATAGCGCCACATGCGCTGCATCAATGCGCATCGGTGCATTACCGAACGCATTGGAAAACACAATGCGGATTCGTTTGCCACCAATTGAAAGACGAACCAACTGACGTAACGTGGCATCACTGACATCATCGCCTGAAAGCAGGTTGCGCGGCTCAGGTAATTGTTGCGATGTTGCCCAACTGCCCACCCAAGTTGTCGATGCTGGCATCGCATCTTTGGCGAACGCGCCTGTTGTTGTAATCACCAACAACATTATCAATATTTTTGTAAGAATCGAGTTCATAAATGTTCATCACTAAGTTTATGTCCAGCCACTAAGCAACATATGAATAATATGTATTCAACGTAAGACTATCATTAATTTCTTAACTAATTTTTATAGCCAAAGAATAGTCTAGTTATAAACCAAGCACGATCCAGTATTTCGAACAGTTAGATCTCAATCCAATGGAATACATTCCAGTGTCGCCTTGCTGCCCTGCTCCATTAGCTTGCTGAGCCACTTCTCCAACGTATCACGTA
The DNA here is from genome assembly GCA_025927665.1 of Steroidobacteraceae bacterium. Lineage (GTDB taxonomy): Bacteria > Pseudomonadota > Gammaproteobacteria > Steroidobacterales > Steroidobacteraceae > CAILZL01. Next base: position 2,272 of record JAICKZ010000117.1, read on the forward strand.
AGCGTTGATCTGTCGCCAATGCCGGCGGAAAAATTGCTTCGATGGACAACAATGCTGCAACACGACTGCGCGCGTCATTCATCCCCCGCAACTTATTAGCAGTTACACTCGCTAATGGATCATCCACTACATATGTTTTTCCCGAATCGTCACGCGCACCCTGCCATTGCATCCATGCGGCCACGGCCAATGCCTGCATTTCAATAGTCTGATGACGCTTCAGTCGTATCGTAATAGTTGTTAACAAACGTGGTGGAAGTTTTTGCGATCCATCCATTGCAATCTGTCGCGTCCGATGCTGTAACGCCGCGTTACTAAAACGTTGCATCAACGCCTTGCGATAAGCAGTGATATCAAGGCCATCAGGAAGCGATAAGGTGCTTGCCGATTCATCCCAAAACTTTTCGACAAAGCGTCGTCCACTGGGATGTGCAATGAACTCATGCACGTATTCTATTCCTGCAAGTGCACCGAGATAAGCAATGCCTGAGTGTGCACCATTCAGCATACGAAGCTTAGCTTCCTCCCATGGCACCACCGAATCGGTAAGTTGCGCACCTAGTTCTTCAAACGCAGGGCGTTCGTCAGCAAATTTATTTTGAATCACCCATTGCAAAAACGGTTCAGTACGAATCATTGCGCGATCTTCAACGCCGAGTCGCCGCGTTAACGTTCTGATCGCATCATTATTCGTTGCCGGGACAATGCGATCCACCATGGTTTCTGGAAACGCACCTTGCATTGCAATCCAGTCATGCAACATTTCATCGTGACACTTGGCAATGGCGAGCACTGCGTTCATCAAGTGCTTACCATTGTGCGGCAAATTGTCGCATGACATGACGGTGAAAGGTTTCAATCCAGCCGCACGACGCTTTGCCAACGCAGCGACAATCAATCCCGCTGCAGTACGTGGTCGATCAAGGCTTTTTAAATCAGACATCACATCGATATTGCTTTCGATCAACTCGCCAGTGACAAGATCAAGATGATATCCCTTCTCAGTAATTGTTAATGTCACCAGATGTGTGTCCGCGGCCGCCATTACATTCACTAATGCAACCGGATTTTCCTGACCGACCATCACCTCACGCAATGCGCCGATGATACGAACGTGTTCATTACAACTTTCACGCTCCACCACTGAGTACAAACAGTCTTGCGGCGCAAGTGCATCACGCACTGAAGCAGAACGCAGTGACGCACCGACAATACCCCAGCGCTTATCACCTTTGCGAACTGCATTATCAAAAATGATGGCTTGGTGCGCACGATGAAACGCACCAATGCCCAAATGTACCACTCCTTTTATTAATTGAGTGCGATCATATCCGGGTCGCTCGATATCTTCGGGCAAGCTGTTGAGTGTGGCATTCGAAAGCCGCATGACAGTGTTCATCTAGTAGCTGGTTATAACTTATAAGCAGCTTTGACCAGATCATATGTCAGCGCATGCGCAACTTCATGCGCTTCATCAAGCTCCATGCGATGTTCCGATACAAGACGAGCAAGAAATGCACAATCCATACGTCGCGCCACATCATGTCGTGCAGGGATGGAAAAAAATGCTCGGGTATCGTCGTTGAAACCAACAGTGTTATAAAAACCGCCAGTCTCCGTTACCTGCTCACGAAACCGTCGCATACCTTCTGGACTATCATGAAACCACCAAGGTGGTCCAAGACGCAATGCAGGATAGTGTCCCGCCAAGGGCGCAAGCTCGCGTGAATAAGCGGTCTCATCCAACGTGAACAAAATGATCGTCAACCGTGGATCAGAACCGTAAGCGTCGAGCAAAGGCTTTAATGCATGCACGTAGTTCGTTGTGAGAGGAATGTCCGCCCCTTTATCGCGGCCAAATTTTTCAAGCACAGTGAGGTTATGACTACGATATACACCGGGATGAATCTGCAACACCATGCCATCTTCAATACTCATTCGTGCCATCTCAGTGAGCATCTGACCACGAAATAATTCGGCATCCTCTGCACTAGTAGCTCTTCCATGACGCACACGTTGATACAGGGTTTCGCATTCACTTGCAGAAAGATTTGCAGTGAATGCAGAAGGATGACCGTGATCCGAAGAGGTGGCGCCAGCTTCTCTAAAATAAGCACGACGGTTACGATGTGCACGTAAGTAACCTGCGTATGTAGATACGTCTTCGCCACTCAGCTTACCAAATTGAATCAGATTCTCCGCGAAATTTTGTGTTTCGGGATCGACCACTATGTCAGGCCGATATGCGGTGATCACGCGACCTTTCCACTCTGATGCACGCAAGGCACGATGATGCTTTAACTCATCCAACGGACTTTCTGTCGTTGCAATCACTTCGATATTGAATTTCTCAAACAATGCTCGTGGTCGAAATGAGGGCGTTGCCAACGCAGCGTTGATAATGTCGTAGTAATGATCTGCTGTATTCGCTTCCAACCGTACATCAATACCGAACACTTCTGCAAATACCCAATCCAACCACATGCGTGAAGGCGTACCGCGAAACAGATGATAATTTCGAGCCAAGTGATGCCATATCTTGCGTGGATCAGTTTCCACTGCACTACCATCACGACGCGGAATTCCCAGCTGTTCTAGTGTTACGCCCTGACTATAGAGCATGCGAAACACGTAGTGATCGGGAATGATCAGCAGTTCCGCTGGATTGGCGAAAGGTGCATTAGTCGCGAACCACGCTGGATCCGTATGTCCATGCGGACTGACAATGGGTAGATTCTTAATATGCTGATACAACTCACGTGCGATATGGCGAACAGTTGGATCAGTTGGAAACAGTCGGTCAGGATGGAGTGAAAGCGTTGCCATGAATTAACTTAACTCGAGCTTAAAAGTCCAATGTTGTCTTTGGCAGAGGAACTGAATCAAAACATTACGAGCAACGATAATTTGACTCCAGCCGAAGCATAGAGTTAGAAAGTATACAGAAATATATGAGGCCATATGCACCTCGGCATACCACATGAATGCAAAGTAACGCGCATAGTGATCTTGACCCATTATCCGCATTACCAGTTGTACATTGTGCCGTCTTCCAATCGATTAACTGGCAAGTAAGCGCGTTTATAAGCGTACCGAGCTGCTAATGCTTCATCGATATCAACACCTAAGCCAGGCTTCTCACCCGGATGCATAAACCCTTTATCAAAACTGTAAGCATGTGGAAATACTGCATCGGTTTCATCCGTATGGCGCATGTACTCTTGTATGCCGAAATTTGGAACGGATAAATCGAAGTGCAATGCTGCTGCCATGCACACGGGCGATAGATCAGTAGCACCATGACACCCGGTGCGCACATTATGCATGTCTGCAAACGCGGCGATGCGACGCAGATGAGTAATGCCACCCGCATGCACAACGGTGGCGCGAATATAGTCAATCAATTGTTCTTCGATTAATTGCTTACAATCCCAAATGGAGTTGAATATTTCACCGACCGCTAAGGGTGAAGTAGTATGTTGACGAATCAAGCGGAAGTTTTCTTGATTCTCCGCCGGTGTTGCGTCTTCTAGCCAGAACGGACGATAAGGTTCCAGATCTTTACCCAAACGCCCTGCTTCTATTGGTGTAAGGCGATGGTGAATATCATGTAATAAATGCACATCCCAACCCAGCACTTCACGTGTCTTTGCAAATAGTGGCGGCACTGATCGCAAATATTTTTCTGTTGACCATAGATTTTCTGTCGGCAAATCCGCATCAGCGGGTTCGTAAAATAATTTATCTTTGGAAACGCCATAAGTTGAAGCAAGACCTGGAACACCTGATTGCAAACGAATTGCCTTGTAGCCCATGTTTTTGTAATGAACTGCTGCTTCGATAGTCTCGTCGATAGTCTTGCCATTGGCATGGCCATACACCATAACGCCTTCACGCGAAGCACCGCCGAGCAATTGATAGACGGGAAGATTAGCGAGTTTACCTTTGATATCCCACAACGCCATGTCGACAGCAGCGATTGCAGACATCGTCACAGGACCGCGACGCCAGTAAGCACCTTTATAAAAAAACTGCCAGGTGTCTTCGATACGATGTGCATCTCGACCAATCAAACATGGAATAACGTGGTCAGTTAAATACGATGCAACGGACAATTCACGGCCATTCAATGTGGCATCACCTAGTCCATACACCCCGCCTTCACACTCAATTTTTAAAGTAACAAAATTACGACCAGGGCAAGTCACAATCACCTTTGCAGCAACAATCTTTGGCATAACAACTTATTTCCAGAGAAAACTTAACAACAAAAAACAAATATATCAGCAAGGCTGCATTTGAGCTTGTACGGCACCTGCGCAGGATTAATATCCTGTTTCAAATTAAAACTATGCATACAAGAACACAAAGTACCACCGTAACGAAATTGTCTTAATAACTCACGCCTTCAAGTTGACGAATCAATTCGATAACAGTAAAAACTATTCATTGATCACATTATTGTTTCGTTACTCGAATATGACTTAAGAAAAACTATATTTAATAATGACGTTTATAATTTGAACACTGTTGTGGCGGCAAATTCTGCATCTGCCTCTCCCGCTCGGTCCCGATAAAGTATATGATAGGGTTAACATTTATCCAGCAATTTTCATTAGTTTCTAATTTGGGGGCAGCATGTTTTTGGGTATTGACCTTGGCACATCCAGTGTCAAAGCCGTTGTGCTTGACGAAAATGATCGCATTGCGGCACAGGCATCCGTCTCACTCGGAGTGCAACGTCCACAACCACTATGGTCAGAGCAGAATCCTGAAGAATGGTGGCATGCTTGTGTAGAAGCGGTCCGGGCATTACCGGCTGAAATTCGCAAGTCAGTTCGAGGCATTGGACTGAGTGGCCAGATGCACGGCGCTGTATTACTAGACGCCAAAGATCAAGTATTGCGTCCTGCCATATTGTGGAACGATGGACGTTGTGAAGCTGAATGTGCCGAGCTTGAAAAAAAGGAGCCGAAGTCTCGACAAATCACCGGAAACTTGGCCATGCCTGGATTCACTGCTCCCAAGTTATTGTGGGTAAAAAAATATGAACCACAAATATTCGCCAAAACTGCAACTGTGTTGTTGCCCAAGGATTATCTGCGATTGAAACTCACTGGCGAAAAAATCAGTGATATGTCTGATTCTGCGGGCACGTTGTGGCTGGACGTTGAAAAACGTCAATGGTCTGAAGCCATGCTCAACGCCACTGGCTTAACCAAATCACATATGCCTGCTCTTGTTGAAGGCACACAACCTGCGGGAAAATTGCGACCTGATGTGGCTTCCCTCCTTGGATTGGATGCAATAGTGGTAGCCGGTGGCGGCGGTGATAATGCGGCCAGTGCAGTTGGCAGCGGCGTGATCGCTCCCGGTCAGGCATTCCTATCGTTGGGCACATCTGGCGTACTCTTTGTTGTCACCGATAAATTTCGCCCGAATCCCGACAAAGCAGCGCACGCATTCTGTCATGCCATTCCGAAACGTTGGCATCAAATGTCGGTGATGCTAAGTGCAGCAAGCGCGCTTGATTGGGCCGTTAGCGTTGGAAACTTAGGCAATGTGGTCACGGCAACTCAGGCTGCACAAGAAAGCGGACTTAAGCAAAGTACGCCGCTTTTTCTGCCATACTTATCGGGTGAACGTACGCCGCACAATGATCCATTTGCCCGCGGTGTATTCTTCCGTCTCTCTGCTGAAACTTCTGGTGCTGATTTGATTAACGCAGTGTTGGAAGGTGTGGCATTGGGTTTTGCAGAAGGTTTAGATTCGTTGGTTGAAGCAGGCAGTGACATTGCCGAAATCAATGTTGTTGGCGGTGGCTCGCGACTGAATTACTGGAATGAATTGCTTGCTTCTGCGTTGAATCGCCCTTTAACTCGTCGCACGGGTGGCGAAATTGGCGCTGCTTTTGGTGCCGCTCGTCTGGGCCGAATTGCTGTAACGAATGAAGATCCTCGCTCGGTGTGCATTGCGCCGCCTATAGAACGCGTTATCGCGCCGAATGAAGAGCTATCTGAATTGATGCAACGCCGTCGTCCGGCGTTTGCAGCCGTGTATCGACAACTTAAATCTGTGTTCCGGGAGTTTTCAATATGAGTATTTTTTCCAATATCGCACCAATTCGCTTCGAAGGACCGGAGACGAATAACGATTTGGCCTATCGGGTTTATAACAAGGATCGTGTCGTACTGGGCAAGCGCATGGAGGATTGGCTGCGGTGCGCGGTCAGTTATTGGCATTCATTTAATTGGATGGGCAACGACATCTTCGGTGCTGGCACGTTGCCTCGTCCATGGTTGGGACCCACCATTACGCAAGAAATGGCAGACCAGAAACTCGAAGCCGCTTTTGATTTCCTGTCACGCTTAGGTATTCCTTATTTCTGCTTCCACGATGTGGATGCCATGGCCACCGCCCATACAGTGAGTGAACATCAAACCAATCTGCGCAAGATCGAAGACGGCATGGCCGCCAAGATGCAGCAGACTGGTATGAAACTATTGTGGGGTACGGCTAATTTGTTCAGCCATCCACGTTATGCAGGTGGTGGTGGCACCAGTCCGAATCCTGAAGTATTTGCTTGGGCATGTGCACAAGTTCGTTACATGCTTGAAACCACGCATCGTCTTGGTGGTCAGAATTATGTGTTGTGGGGTGGTCGCGAAGGTTATGACTGTCTTCTCAACACTGACTTGAAACGTGAGTTAGATCAGTTCGGCCGTTTCCTCTCCATGGTTGTCGAGCACAAGCACAAGATTGGTTTCAAGGGCACCATCTTGATCGAACCCAAGCCATTTGAACCCACCAAACATCAATATGATCGTGACACCGCAACAGTGTATGCGTTCCTGCAGCGTTATGGCCTGGCCAAAGAAGTGAAGGTCAATATCGAAGTTAATCACGCTACGCTGGCGGGACTTGATTTCGAACATGAAGTTGCTGCTGCGATCACTTACGGCATCTTTGGTTCGATTGACATGAATCGTGGTGATCCTCGCAACGGTTGGGACACTGACCAGTTCCCAAACAATGCACAGGATCTCACTCCTGCAATGTATTACTTGATGAACAGCGGCGGCTTC
>JAICKZ010000105.1 GCA_025927665.1 Steroidobacteraceae bacterium
ATTTCGCTCGGTATCAAGCAGCTTGCCAAAGACCCGTTCTCGGCCTGGATTGCCGAACATCCGAAGGGCACTATCGTCACCGGCAAGGTTCGCGAAGTGGACGCCAAGGGCGCGATCATTGATCTCGGTGGTGGTGTAGATGGTCATCTGCGTGCTTCGGAACTTTCACGTGATCGTGTTGAAGACGCACGCTTGCTGCTGAAGGTAGACGATGAAGTTGAAGCCAAGTTTACCGGTGTGGATCGCAAGCAGCGCACCATTGCCTTGTCTATCAAGGCCAAGGACATGCATGAAGAAGCCGAAGCGATGCAAAACTATCGCACTGCGGATGCTTCTACCGGCACCAGTCTTGGCGATCTGTTGAAGGAGCATATTGCAGGTCAGGATAATTAATTCATGCGTGGCGGCCAGGTAATATGTTTATCTGGTCGCCAGTAACGCAACTGACTCTGTAGCTTGCAATCAACCAATCAGGCTGCGCGATGACAAAATCAGAACTCATTGAATTACTCGCTGCCAAGCAGACCCATCTGGCTACCAAGGATGTGGAGCTTGCCGTAAAGCAAGTAATGGAAATTATGAGTGATGCGCTGGCAGAAGGTCATCGTATTGAGATACGTGGTTTCGGAAGTTTTTCCTTACACTATCGTCCAGCACGTCAGGGCCGTAATCCCAAAACGGGTGAAGCTGTGGCGTTGTCCGGAAAGTATGTACCTCACTTCAAGCCAGGTAAGGAACTGCGTGAAAGGGTCGATGCAAGTATTGGCTTGCCAATCCGCGAGTAGAGCTGCTCTCAGACACGACGTTGGGACGTGACGTTTGAAATCAGTTCTACGTATGTCAATGGCTGATTCAAGTAACGCGGGTTCAGTCCCGCGTTTTTGTTTTCACGTTATGAAAGTACCGGATCAATCCAGAACGGGTAGTAACGATGGTGCGTAAAAAATTTTTGACGGTGTTAGTGTTGGTGATGCTTACAGCATTGGTATTCACCGCTTTAAATCCACAATCCGTAGAACTTGAGCTGGCATTTGTGCAGTTACACTTACGTTTGGGTGTGGCGCTTATCATTGCGTTGGCATTGGGCTTGTTATTGGGAATCTTCATCAAAGGATTATGGGTTACAGAATTGCTTAGTGAACGGGGACGCTTGCGAAGAGCTTTGAAAGCAGCGGAAGCACAAGTGCGGACTTTGGCGGACAAGCAGAGTTGATTACAAAACCAGCAGTTGATTATGTTTTTCGAACTCTCTCCCGATCTCATTTTTTCGTTGCTGTTGGCCGTAACTGCAGGCTGGTTCGCTGGACGTTTGTCACGTAAAGATCCGCCGCAACGACCATCCTTGCCAGTCAATGAGCAATACTTTGCCGGCCTTAATCACTTGCTCAATGAACAACAAGACAAGGCTTTAGACGTTTTGCGACGTATCGCGGAAAGTGACGCCGATACAGTAGAAACGCAATTGGCCCTGGGACATCTTTATCGACGCCGTGGTGAAGTTGATCGTGCTATCCGCATTCACGACGACGTCGTGAAGCGTGAAGACGTCTCAGAGGATCTACGTGATCAAGCTCGTGCGGCATTAGCGGATGATTATATGCGGGCAGGATTGCTGGATCGCGCTGAAGCTTATTATCAACAGTTAACAGAGAGTGTTGGTCATCGCAATTTCGCATTGCGTAACCTGCTTAATATTTACGAGCAACAGGGTGATTGGCAACAGGCCATTGCTACTTATCAACAATTGTCTGTGCATTCATCGCCAGAAAATCCCACTGCTCTGGCGCATTACTATTGTGAGTTGGCAGATGATGCGCTTGTAGATGGCAATCTTGTGCAAGCTCGTGAATGGCTGCACCAAGCACGTGACGTGCAACGCAATTTTCCGCGCAGTGCGTTACTGCGTGCCGATATCGCGCTGACGGAAAATGATGCACATCTTGCAGCATGTTTGTCGCGTCGTGTGCTCGAACTGCATCCGCATTTACTTCATATGGCTTTACCTCGTTACGTTCAAGCGTTGCGCATGTTGGGTCAATCGTTTGAAACTGCCGACGAAGATCTGCGTTTGCATATTACCGATACGGCACAACGGGCACGACTCGCTTATGCAGCCATTATTATGGGTGTTATCGATGATCCGTTCTTGATCAGTTGTATACCCGATTTTATGGAGCGCGATGCCAATCTCGGTGAGTTGGTGACATCGTTGGCTGGGAATGCCAGACATGCAGCTCCTACTCAGTTGCAAACTATAGCCGCGGCATTATCGCGCATATTCAAACGCACCCAGAAATTTCGTTGCGTAGATTGTGGTGTCACAACGGGGACACATTTTTGGCAGTGTCCTGGATGTCGAAGTTGGGATACGTTGGTGACAGTTGCAAGATTGGAATTGAGTCCAACGCGCAACTAGAACAAATTAGTGCGATTGTTATCTTATAAGGCCCTGATGATTAGAATAATGCATCGCAGTGCGATATTGAGACTTCATTGCAATAAATCGTCGGTATTGTCTGACATCATTATTGAATAATGACCTTGATAATTTTGGTTTTTGGATAAGGTGTCGTAATGCAGAAGTCGAAAATTCAGTTTGCAGTGTTTCCTGTAGCCGGACGTGGCACACGCTTTTTGCCGGCTACCAAGGCCAGTCCCAAGGAAATGCTGCCAATTGTCGACAAACCACTGATTCAATATGCAACCGAAGAAGCACTTTCCGCTGGCGCCACCAAGCTGGTGTTTATAACGGGTTCCACCAAACGCGCTATCGCTGATCATTTTGATATCGATCATGAGTTGGAAGAAGAACTTGAGAAACAAGGTAAGGATGATTTGCTGAAAGCTGTCAAGGACATTGTGCCGTCATGGGCCAGCTGCATCTTCATTCGTCAGGGTTCGCCATTGGGCTTGGGTCATGCCGTGTTATGTGCACGTCCAGTGGTTGAGAATCAACCTTTTTTTGTGCACCTCGCCGATGATCTTATTGATGCAGAGATATCTTGTCTGAAACAAATGGCTGAAGTCCATGCCGCGCGTGACGCAAGTGTGCTTGGCGTTGAGCTTGTACCAAAAGAAGATACTAATAAGTACGGTATTGTTGCCACGGAAAATCGCGATGGCAAAATTAGTCGCGTAACCAAAATTGTCGAAAAGCCTAAGCCGGAAAATGCGCCGTCTAATCTTGCTGTAGTGGGACGCTATGTTCTAACCGGTCGAATCTTTGAGAAGCTGACCACCATAGGTCGTGGTGCGGGTGGCGAGATCCAACTCACCGATGGGATCGCTGCTTTGATGAATGATGAGCCGGTATACGCTTATGAATTTGCTGGCAAGCGCTATGATTGCGGCAGCAAATTAGGTTATTTGCAAGCAACCGTGGAATATGGATTGAAGCATGAAAGTCTGGGCGATAGTTTTTCGAAGTACTTGAAAGACTTCACCAGCAAGATGAATCAAAAATAAATAGTGACGTGAGTTGTCAGCAGCATGACTATGCTATCTGATTTCCGTTCGTGCTGAGCTTGTCGAAGCATTCTGTGTGTTTTTCAAGAACTCTTCGTCTTTCGACAAGCTCAGGATGAACCGAGTCGAAAGTCTTAAGTCTTAATCTTGATTCATTTGCGTTGAGTATAAGGCCATCGAGCTCTTGGCTATTGTTATCCGCAAAAATAACAATACAGTAAGGCTGATCAACCATTGCCATGTCAGCTCGCCGCCACCATGCGTGGCACCCGATACAGTCACTATAGAAGAACTGCTACTTGATGATGCATTGATACTCGATGCGCTGCTGCTTGAACTGCCACCAGCACCAACCACTATGGTGAAATCCTTTGATGCAGTGTTGTTTAAGCTGTCAGTGGCGCGCAGACGAACCACCAAATTTTCATCGGCGTTCGGCGCCATCACTGTAAAACTTGCAGTCGAACCAGATCGTGGCGTTGCCGCGTTGCTAGTATCGCTCACGATGGACCATGCATAGGTCAATTGACTTCCATTTGCGGTGGTGCTGGTGGAGGCATCGAGTACATCAGTGCCCCCTTGCGCCACCGTGCTATTACCCGTGATTACAATAGTAGGTAATGCCACCGACTGTACTGCTTTCAATGCATTGACCATTCCCGCGCCACATAAACTGGTAGTGCAGTTACATTCACTTTCATTATTCGCAAGTGGTGTAGTGCCTGTTGGAGCGACACAACTGTTGGTAGCGGTTTGAGGAAATGCAGTGGCAGTTGCTTTCAATTTTGCGATGATAACGTCAGGCGTTAAGTTTGGATTGGCGCCCAACATCAATGCAATGGTGCCCGAGACAATCGGTGCAGAAAAACTGGTACCAAGATTGGGATTAAGTTGATCGGTGTAATCATTCACACCAGGCGTAGTCAGACACTTCGCATTCGCATTTTGCGGAGTGGGGCAGGTTTGCGTAGTGCTTTGTGTGCCGAGATTGGTGGTGGTGTCGATGGAGAACGCACAGTTAGTACCTGTGCCACAATTTCCACCTGGAGCGGAAATAGTGACTTCCGTTCCCAGACTACTGAAACCAACTTTGGTACCTGCATTACGTATGGCAACCACGCCGATAACGCCAGGGCAATTCGCGGGCACATTCGTTGCTGCACTGTCATTGCCAGCCGATGCAACGACGGAAATTCCAAGTGCTCTAATTTCATTGATCGTTGTCATATACAACTGATTACAGGTATCAGCACTGCCAAGGCTAAGGTTAATAATTTGCGCACGATTGGGATTGGATCGTGCTGCGCCGGGCACCGCCAGTCCTGCTGCCCAGCGCATGCCCGCTGTGATGTCGGAATCATAACCACCACATTTGCTGAGTACACGAATGGGTAAAATACGTGCGTTGTATCCAATGCCGGCAATACCTTTTCCATTATTAGTTGCCGCACCGATGATGCCTGCAACACGCGTCCCATGCCACGAACTATCACCCGTATCACAGGAGTTATCAAATATGCCAGGATGATTGGCTTTGTCTTCACTACTGACCCAATCACCAGGATCTTGAGGATCTGAATCCCAACCATCGCCATCATTGGCAATGAAATAAGTTAGACCGGAACCTGTACAGGGCAATTGATCGCAGTCTACGAAATCATAACCAGGCAATAGTTTGCCTGCCAAATCTTCATGATCAGGACGAATACCCGTATCAACGACGGCGACAATTACACCATTTCCTGCAGCACCACCGGTAGAGAAATCCCATGCACTGATGGCATTGATCGCAGCAACCCATTCAGAATTTGCGTCCGGGCTGTTCAAGTACCATTGACCTGTGCGCCCACTACTTGCGGTTATCAATGGATCGTTAGTTAACGCATGGGCATAGCGACGTTTGTCTTCGACGGCAAATTCCACTTCCGCATTGGCATTCAATTTGGAAAGTACTTTTCTCAATTCGGTTTTATTCAATGAAGCATTCAGCTGCATACCGTCCATGTGCTCACTAATGCCACGTCGACGTCGCATCATTAATCCCGTGGTCTTATGCAGTTCGTTTGCTACTGACTCGAGTTGTTGCGCATGCGTATGAGCAGTACTTCGTTTCCACTGAATGATCAGTCGAGAACTATGCAGTTCGTTGTCATTGGTTTGTGCTGCACTGGTATGAAAGCAAGCAATCAGAATTGCCATGCATGCAAACTTGAACCAGTGTGCTTTGTTGCTGATCAATTCGCGTTGCATATGCCACTCCAAATTGCGTATTGTTTAGTCGCTGCTTGGGTTTTCAAAAACCATTGTCAAAGACTGCTTGATGGCATCTGTGCTTGTCCTGTTGTCTGTATCTGCGGACATAGTTCTACCGATTCGCCCAACAATCACTGTGTGCGCAGCGTACCGAAGTAGGTTCAGTGGGCTGCGTGATACGGTCACAAAACCCGTGGAAATGTTGGCTTTGTCAAGAAAATTGCACTGCCACAATGTTACCTAATAGAGTTATCCAGAATTTAATGTGGCACCAAGGCCTATATAACCATTAGACTTACAGGTATCTTTTTAACATTGTGGAGATGTTATGCGTCAATGGCTACTGAGTTGTATGGCATTCTTATTTGCTGTCACAAGCTTTAACATCAGTGCAGCTGACCTGGTGGCTGGAACTGACTATACGGTTATCAGTCCAGCAAGACCGACCAGCCATCCCGATAAGATCGTGGTCACGGAATTCTTCTCGTATCAGTGCCCCCACTGTTTCCAATTTTCAACGGTATTGAATAGTTGGGTCGCTAAGTTGCCGAGCGATGTCGTGTTCGAACGTATTCCGGTTTCTTTTGGCCGTCCCAATTGGGCCAGTATCGGTCAGGCGTTTTATGCGTTGCAGGCCATGGATAAATTGGATAACAAAATGGACAATGCAATATTCAGTGCCATTCACGAACAAAACATCAAGCTCGACAATCTGGCTTCGATTACTGATTGGGTGAGTAAGCAGGGTATTAACGGCAAAGATTTTGCCGATATGTACAATTCTTTCGGCGTAAAAATGGATATGAATCGTGCCGAGCAAGCAGCACCCGCTTATGGCATTCAAGGTGTACCGACATTAGTTGTAGACGGCAAGTACACCGTGCTGGGCAATGATCACAACAAGCAATTAGAAATTGCCAATCAATTGATTGCCATGGTGCGCGCCAGCAAGGCTCACAAATAATCGCGTTCAACGTAAGTTAGTCAAGCAACCAGTTACTACGACGAGCTTGACTAACCGCCCAACTGTTTCTGCAATTCTGGCAACAATGTAAACAAGTCGCCGACCAAACCAATATCGGCGACTTCGAATATGGGTGCTTCCGAATCTTTATTAATAGCGACAATCGTGCGCGCATCTTTGATGCCAGTGAGATGTTGAATGGCGCCCGAGATTCCCACTGCAATATACAAATCTGGCGCAATGATCTTGCCAGTTTGACCCACTTGTAAATCATTGGCCGCATAACCCGCATCGACTGCGGCACGTGATGCACCGACAGCCGCACCGAGTTGCTTCGCCAATTTGTAAATTAACTGAAAATTTTCCGCACTGCCTAACGCGCGTCCACCTGAAACCACTCGCGTCGCACTTTGCAAATCGGGTCCTGCATTATCCGCGCTGCTACGTTCGACGAAGCGCGTATGTGTCGGTAGAGAAGCGGTGATATTGGCTGTTTCTATCGTTGCATCGCCCGTCTCCGTAACCGGTTGAAATGAAGCGATGCGAACGGTAGCGAGCAATTTTTTTGCAGGGTCAGCGTCGATATGTACCAATGCGTTGCCTGCATAAATGGGACGTACAAAACTATGCGAACCATTGACGATCATGATATCGCTAAGTTGGCCGACTCCCAATAGAGCTGCAACTCGCGGTAATACATCTTTGCCAAAGGTCGTGGAAGGTGCAAATACATGAGTGTAGTTCGCGGCCAATTCAGCGATGGCAGGCGCTGCGGTGGATGCAACAAACTCGGTAAATTCATTACGTGTTACGTTGATAACACTTTTGACGCCGGCAAGTTTGGCAGCATGCATCGCCGCTTTGTCATCTGCAGCGAGTACTGCGACATCCACTTCTGCGTCAGGAATCAACAATGCACAAGCCACCGACTTGTGAGTGCTGGTATTCACCACACCGGCCATATGCTCGGCGATAACCAATATCTTATTCATCAGAGTGATCCCATTTGTTTAAGAGTCGCTACTAACTCTGTAACGTCTTTGACCATGACGCCTTTTTGTTTTACAGGTGGTGGTGTTACTTTGGTAACGTTGAACTGCTTGCTTGCAGTAATGCCCAATGCATCAAGCGTTAATGTTTCCAATGGCTTTTTCTTGGCCTTCATAATTTCCGGTAACTTGACGTAGCGAGGTTCATTCAAACGCAGATCCGTGGTGATCACGGCGGGTAAATCCAGTTCCAATGTTTCCAAGCCGGCATCGACCTCACGAGTTACTTTCGCGATATTGCCATTGATTTCTACCTTGGAAGCAAAGCAAGCTTGTGGACGATCCCACAATGCGGCAAGCATTTGGCCAGTTTGTCCATTGTCGTCATCGATGGCTTGTTTGCCAGTAATCACTAACAGGGGCGCTTCTTTCTCTACCAGCTTTAAAAATACGCGAGCTGCTGTCAACGGTTCAATTGCGTAAGCATGTTCAACCAGCAAGGCGCGATCCGCGCCCATTGCAAGCGCAGTACGCAGTTGTTGCTGAGTTTCAGCAGGCCCGATGGATACCACCACTACTTCGCTGGCAACACCGCGTTCTTTCAAGCGTAATGCTTCTTCCAAGGCAATTTCGTCAAAGGGATTGATACCCATTTTCACATTATCAGTGATGACGCCACTGCCGTCGGGCTTAACGCGAATGCGCACGTTGTAGTCCACCACGCGTTTGATACACACCAGAATTTTGCTCACTGCAAATCTCTCCGAGGGAGCCACAAAGAACGCGATTGTAATCGTCAAATTGGCGCGACGCTAATACCGACGGCGACTAAAGCCATTCGGTTGAGTAATTGATGGACTCATTCAGCAACCGTTCAGGAAGCGGGTTTTATAGTGGACTTAAGCTCAAAAGAGCTAATTTCCAAGCTGAGGAGAAAGTTATGAAAAGTATCAAGTCCACTGTTAAGTCTTTTGTTCACGGTACCGTGATTGGCGCAGGTTTGTTGGTTGCCACCAGCGTTTTTGCCGATCATCGTGGTTGGGATCATAACGACCATGATCGTGGGCATGAACAGCATGAACGTCATTTTGACCGCGATCATGAACATGGCCGCGACTATGGTCGAAGCTGGAAGCACCACGATTTTTATCGTGATCGTCATGGTTACGATCGGCATTATGATCGCAATCGTTTCGGACTCCGTTTGCTGTTGCCATTGCCTCCCCGTATTGGCTTTCCAATTTTGCCACCACCACCTGTGCCCGTATTTATTACGTCTGCGCGCGTTATCGATGTGGCTCCGGTTGTGTCGGACTATCGTAATGATGACTGGAATGATGGTTATCGAGTGACCTATGAATTTCACGGACAAGAATACACCACGGTAATGCCTTACGATCCTGGTGAGCAGATTCGCATCAGAGTGGGAAATGGTATTGAGGTATTGCAATAACGTGCGGTATTTGTGAAGGTCGATTAAACTGAAGATATGAAAATTTTCCTGTACACATCGCTGATAGTTCTAATGCTCAATGCAGGATTGATCAGCAGTCCTGCATTTGGCGCTGACAATACCACGCGAGTGACATTGAACGATGCGGTTGTCATGGTGCAGCAGCGTTTCAACGCCACGGCGGTCAAGACGGACACGGTGCATGACGGGGATCGTGTTATCTATCGTATTCGTCTGCTCAGTGCAGATCGTTCTCGCGTATGGACCGTGACTGTCGATGCACAGACGGGACAGGTGCAGTAAATTGAGCGATGAATGCGTATTCTAATTGTTGAAGATGATCGTGACTTACGTGAGTCGTTGACAGCGCAATTCAAAGCAGTCGGCTTCAACGTCGATGAAGCCAGTGATGGCGAAGAGGCTTTGTACTTAGGTGTTGAACATGCATTTGAAGTAGCCGTGATCGATCTTGGATTACCAAAAATATCGGGCATGGAATTGATTAAGCACTTGCGTGCCAAGCAACGCATTTATCCCATTCTTATTCTCACAGCGCGTGATCAATGGCAGGAAAAAGTAAATGGATTGCAAGCGGGTGCAGATGACTATGTGACCAAGCCTTTTCACTTTCAGGAAGTGTTGGCGCGTATTCAGGCATTGCTACGACGCTCTGCGGGTAAAGCACAATCGGTATGGCACGCAGGCGCAATTACATTGGACGCAATCACGCAACAGGTGAGCGTACATAACAAAGTGATTGAACTTACCAGTTTCGAATACAAAATATTGGAGTTGTTGATGCATCGAAGTGGTGAAGTGATTTCCAAAACCGAGTTGACGGAAAACTTGTATGCGCAGGATTTCGATCGCGACAGCAATACCATTGAAGTGCTGGTTGGCAGATTAC
>JAICKZ010000305.1 GCA_025927665.1 Steroidobacteraceae bacterium
CAATGCGGCCGCATAAGCCTGATTAACATCATCGCTACGTGCAAATTCTGGTGCCTGACCTTTTGTTTGGTTATGGCAACCACCACAACGGTCTGAAACCACAATGTTATTCCAGAATTCGTTTTTAAAAGCCTGGATATCGGCACTGGTAGGCGCAGGACCACTGTAATTTACGGTTTGAACTGTGGCATTGGTATCGGCGTTCTGTTTTGTGCTGGGGCCGCTGCTGCTGCAAGCTGCAAGCATGACCATCCCAACAAACACCAATGCATTGCGCATCCGATGTAATGAATTATCAAATTGGGGGTACATGCGTGAACCCTCTGAGCGGTGTGCTGAAGATTGATGATTAAAAGAATGTGTATACATGGTTGCTTTCCTTATTCGTCGCCCATGCAGTACACGGCCGTTTCGGCGAATACTTCACGCAAGCTGTAGTTGTTGGATTTGAACGATGAAACAATGCTGGATACGGCAGCGCGATCGGCGCTATTACCCGGTGCGCGGAAGCACACCGCCTTGAAAACTTTTTCTACCTGACATTGTGCGAATGCATTGCTGTTTCCCAACTCCGTACCCAATGTTGCTGCACCATTGCCGCTGGATTGAACTGAGCTGCTGAAGCCAAGCGCTTTGTTCGGCCCCTCACGCCAACGGTTATTCCAGTGATCATCGGGAGTGACGTAACCTTGTTTAAAGTTGTCGGAATTGATTCCGTACTTCGTTTGTACAGCGCCGGGCGTATACACCAACATGCCCTGAGTGTCGTCAAAATTGTAATATGCGAAGGCTTGAGCCATTGGATCCATACCACCGTGACATCCAATGCAGCCATTCAAGAAACCACGGCTATCACCACCTGGACTGCGACTTACATCTTGACGAATACGATCGGGTGCACGCGATGTTTCCTGCATCTGCTCCATGTCATGACATAAATGATTAAGCATGGTGAAGCGAAACATTGCGCGATTGGTGCCTGCGATAAAAAAAGCTTGTGCTGCCGCGCGCGTAGTAATGATGCCCGCGACTGCCGCCGCTGGAAGACCCGTTACGGCGGTTTGCTTCTGCGACATCAAGTTGGTAGCAGAGCGCATGTCGATATTGTTGTCTTCGAGATACTGATAACTATTGTTATCTTTGTTGGAATACGCTGGTGTGCCGCCGCCAGCGGTATAAATAAGATCGGCTGACAGCAAGGTATTAAATGGCACATCATCACGCACCATGCCGATGACCGTTGCCACGTAATCATTCAACGGTGCAAACACCGTTTGATCACGATTCGTCCAAGGCATCGCAAAGTTCTTTAGCGTGGCGTTGTAAAACCCCGATGATTCCGTATCGGTGGGGTTAATCGCGGTTTTCGCCACGGTAAGTGCATCCTTACCCGCGTTAGCCGTTAACCATGCATCGGTTGCCGGTGTACCGGTTAAGCGATCATGAATGCGTTTAGCTTGATCGCGACTCACTGCGGCACTGCTTGCAAAAGCGCTCGATTGCAAACTGATGCTTAACGCACCAACAACCAACGCTGCAACAAGGGTGTTGCGATGTCGTGATGAGATGATTCCCGTTTCCAATTTCGTCTTCATATGTACGTTTGCTCTATGTAAGCTAGCCAGGCGGCGTGGACTATACAAACCCCGTGGACAAGTTCTAACTGTCTCAGCAACGCTACGTCGCGTGATAGAGACAACTGCGACTCTTGCACTATCAACATTAGTCTTCACCCCAGCCCGCACGAAGGAGCCAAAGTTATTGGTCTTAGGCCTTTGCATAGTGTTTAGGTGTGAACTCGGTACACGATTGGCGCAATAATCAGCGCCATCAACCACAGTCAGTGCATGAGAACGCATGTACACACACTGCTTCTGTGAAATCGTTAACGGATTGAGACATCAACTGCATTGATCATGCACAGACTTGTGACTTACGTAATATGGCTTAAATCGTGCGCAACCTTTTTACACACTCGAGATTCACTGCGAGGACATCGCAATGATGTTTACCATGCGCACAACAGCTATCCGTTCTGTCTATCATCCGATTTTCGCCGTCGCGCTCTGCGCATTACTAGCGGCATGTAGCGGCGGCAATGGCAATGACAAGATTCGCATTGGTTCCGGTCAGATCGGTACCAGCACGACAAAAGCCGCAGACTACCCAATATTCTATGTAAAACGGACCAACCCAAATTTTGTCGCTACGACAACCAGCCCTGCAGCAGATGACGATGTTCATCATTTAAATGTCTGTCGAATCGGCAATCAGAATCGCATCTGCAGTGGCAATGCTGATTTGTTCATGCGCGATCGCGCTGCCATAACCGCAAACGAATTCAACATTACTGCGCGAGTACGCAAAGATCCCACTGAGATTTGGGCCGTCCAAGATGTTGATGTGTCTGCGGATGGTACGAAGGTCATCTTCGCCATGCGTGGACCCATCAAAAACAATCAAAAGCCCACCGATTCTCCTAACTGGGGTATCTGGGAATACATCATTGCAAAGGACGATTTACATCGTGTGATCGCCGACGATGTCAGTGCCAACTCCGGCCAGGATATCTCTCCTCATTATCTGCCAGATGGCCATATTATTTTTTCTTCCACTCGGCAGCGTGATTCAAAAGCAATACTGTTAGATGAAGGTAAACCACAATTCGATGCGCAAGATGAACAGCGCCACGAAGCGGCTTTTGTACTTCATGTCATGAATGCCGATGGCACCAATATTCAGCAATTCACTTTCAATCAAAGTCATGACATGAACCCCAGTGTGATGAACGACGGTCGAATTCTTTTTAGTCGCTGGGATCACGCGCCAGGTCGTAACGGGATTCATCTTTACACGACCAATCCTGATGGCACTAACACACAACTGCTATATGGCTCTGCCAGTCACAACACCGTCTCTGATACAGATCCAACGGCAAACAATGCTATTACCTATCCGAACATCGAATTTCTTCAAGCGCATGAAATGCAGGATGGCAACATTTTGGCATTGGTACGCCCCGATAATGGCACGGAATTCGGCGGCGATTTGTATGTAATCAATACACCGGAGTTTGTAGAAAATCAGCAACCCACTGCGGAAAATGCAGGCATCACGACTGTTGCGCAGACAAAATTATTTGCTAACAACGTACGCATGGTGAAAGCACCTTCTGAAGGTGGGCGATTTGTATCTGCAACTCCCTTGTGGGATGGCACGGGTCGCATTTTGGTTTCATGGTCGCAATGCCGCGTACTCGATCCTGCTGATGGAATCACGATTGTGCCCTGCACTGGTCGACTGAGTGATCCAACTATAGTCGCTGCACCGCCTATTTACAGTGTATGGATGTTCGATCCTGCGACACAAACGATGCAACCCGTCGTGATACCAACAGAAGGCATCATGATGTCAGATGTGGCAGTGGCTCAACCGCGCGATGCCCCCACCTTTTTACCGTATAACCTCAATGTAGATACGAACGTGGATGCCACCCTGCTAGGTGAGGGTGTGGGCGTTCTCG
>JAICKZ010000207.1 GCA_025927665.1 Steroidobacteraceae bacterium
AGACCACAACTCGCTAGCCATAAAAAATTGGCTCATACTCACATACGTCATCCTTAAGGTTCCGACTATGAACAAACTCAATACTTCAAGTACCACACGTATGGAACATGACAGCATGGGCGAACTGGAAGTTCCAGCATATGCGCTATGGGGTGCACAGACTCAACGAGCCTTGCAGAATTTCCAGATCAGTTCATTAAGGTTGCCATCGGCATTCATTGCGGCAATGGGTTTAATCAAGTGGGCGTGCGCGGTGGCGAATGCGGAGTTAAGTGGTCTTGACCCTATGCTATCAGCAGCGATTCAACGTGCAGCATTGGACGTGACCGAAGCGAAGCATCGCGATCAATTTCCGCTGGATGTATTTCAAACCGGATCAGGTACCAGCACCAATATGAATGTCAATGAAGTCATCGCCCATTTGGCAAGCAATTATGCAGGTCAATCCGTACATGCTAATGATCACGTGAATCGCAGTCAAAGTTCCAACGATGTTATTCCAACTGCAATCCATCTTGGCGCCGCGTTGCAATTGAACACTCACTTGTTGCCGAATTTAAAATACTTAAGCGATGCAATTGCTTTAAAGGCTAAAGAGATTGGACATCATGTGAAAACCGGTCGCACTCATCTCATGGATGCGCTACCACTGACACTGGGACAGGAATTAAGCGGCTGGCAAGTTCAGATAGAACATGCATATCAGCGACTAGTGCAAACATTGCCACGCCTACAAATGTTGGCGCTTGGCGGCACTGCAGTTGGTACCGGCTTGAATGCTCCCGACAATTTTGGTTTGCGAGTTGCAACTTTATTATCACAGCGCACGGGCTTGCAATTTGTTCCAAATCCAAACTACTTCACTGCGTTAGCGACGCAAGATACGGCAGTTGAAGTATCGGGTCAGTTACGCGGCCTGGCGGTCAGTCTAATGAAGATCGCTAACGATTTGCGTTGGATGAATAGTGGTCCGCTCGCTGGATTAAATGAGATATCTTTGTTGGCATTACAACCTGGCAGCAGCATGATGCCGGGCAAGGTAAATCCTGTTATTCCGGAAGCCATCGCCATGGTAGCGGCACAAGTCATGGGCAATGATGCGAGCATCGGCATTGCCGGTCAGTCAGGAAATTTTCAGCTCAATGTCATGTTACCGTTGATTGCGCATAACTTATTGCAAAGCATCGAGCTTCTAAGTAACGCTTCGCGTGCGTTAGCTGATCGAGCAATCGCAGCATTCATGGTAAATGCAAATCGGCTAAATCAGGCTCTATCTTATAATCCAATCTTGGTAACCGCACTGAATGAACGCATTGGTTATGAGAGAGGTGCTGCGATTGCAAAACAGGCGTATGCTGAAAAACGACCGATCGTTGATGTGGCCATGGAACAAACTGGATTGTCGCGAGCCGAGCTTGAGCAGTTACTTGATCCTAGAAAGCTTACTCGCAGCGATAAGATTTGAATGCCGCAAGCCATGACGTTGAAGATTCTGCACAGTGATTTGGAGTATTGAATTTGTGTCAGAGATATAAGGACCTGATGGCCCCATTGTCGTGTTCGGATTTATGGCTTCTGTTTTAATTCGTTAATATGGAATCGAACAGTACTTAAATACTGCAAAAAGACCAATGACTACCGATTCGCCACAGCTTATGGTCGTTCATCATCAGAAATTGCCGTCAGAGCCATTTTTTAATTTGTCACAAGATTTAATGTGCTTGGTGGGATTCGATGGTCGTTTTAAAAAGGTCAATCCTTCGTGGACTCATTTGCTTGGTTGGTCCAGATCCGAATTACTCGATCAGCCCGCGTTGAATATTGTTCATCCTGATGATCATGTGGTGTTACAGGATGCACGCACAAAAGTACGCGAAGGTCGTGATACGGGTCATGTCGAAATCCGTTATCGCCATAAGGATGGTTCTTATCGATGGATATGGTGGAATGTATTTCCACATCCGGAAGAACAAGCCATATATGCAATTGGACGCGATATCACTCAACAAAAACAAAATGAAATTCTCAACAATGGACAGAAACAAATTCTTGAAATGGTGGCGGTGGGAAAACCACTTACTGAGACGTTGAATGCATTGGTCAGTTTGCTCGAGCAACATTCTCCTGACATGACCTGTTCCATTTTATTGCTGGATGAGGACGGCGTTCATCTGCGACACGGTGCCGCAAAAAGTTTGGCTGAGAAATATTGCCGCGCCATCGATGGATTGGCGATTGGTCCGAGCGCCGGATCTTGTGGCACCGCTGCTTTCCGCCGTGAAGCGGTAATCGTAGAGGATATCGCGCTCGATCCGTTGTGGGATCAATACCGTGCTTATGCGTTGCCATATGAACTACATGCTTGTTGGTCCACGCCGATTTTTGATGCAGCACGTAAAGTGCTGGGAACCTTCGCTGTTTACTACAACAGGCCCGGCGGAGCGGTTGCGACTCATCAACACTTGATTGAGATCGCAACTCAACTTGCCGCCATCGCCATCACACGGTATCGCGATGAAACGGCATTACGTTTGAGCGAAGAAAAATTCACCACCGTGTTTCGCAATGCTCCTGTATTGATGGCCATCTCCGACCTGTCCAATGGCGCGTATATAGATGCCAATGATTACGCGTTGCAAGCGGCAGGATTTACACGCGACGAAGTGATCGGTCGCACCGCTGCAGAACTCGGCTGGCTTAAGCCTCACGAACGACAATTGCTTGTCGATGAGATCGCGCAGTACGGACGGATTCGCGGTATGGAAATGACTTTTCATGCACGCACCGGACAACCCGTATACGGATTGGTCACTGGAGCTCAGATCACAATCCATGGTAAACAGTGTTTGCTCACGACTTCCGCTGACATCACCGAGCTCAAGCGCGTGGAAGATGAATCGCGTGAACGCAAAAACTATCTCGACAAGATTATCAATCACATCGGTGATCCGCTGTTCGTCAAGAATGATCAACACAAATTTGTACTGGTAAATGACGCGTTTTGTACTTTCTTTGATTTACCACGCGAACAAATCATCGATGTCACCTTAGCTGAACAAACACCATTGGAACAGCGTGAGCATTTTTGGCGCATCGACAAACTGGTGTTGGCCGAAGGTCAGGACAATGTGAGTGAAGAATTGATCGCTATCAGGAATGGTGAGCCACGTACAATCTCCACCCGCAAGACCCGTTATGTGGATGAAGCGGGAAACAAGTTTGTTATCGGTGTTATTCATGACATCACATCACGTAAGCAAATGGAAGCAACGTTGCGGCGTAGCAAGGCACGCTTGCAAGGAATCTTTAGCGCCATGGCGGAAGGATTGATAGTGCAAGAATTGGATGGACGTATTGTTGAGTGCAATCGCGCCGCCGAAAGTATTCTTGGCGTGGTTGCGGAACAAATAGTGGGTCAGCCCTTTGAGCCGGGTTATCGAACCATACGCGAAGATGGTTCGCCTTATCCTAATGATATGCATCCCGCCATGGAAGTATTGCGTGGCGGAAAACCTCAGCGCGACGTAATCATGGGCATATGCAAACCAGATCAATCGGTGGTGTGGATCTCGGTCAATGCAGTGCCATTGCATGCAGTAGATGATCAGATGATTGGTGTGGTCACCTCTTTCTCCGACATCACCAATAGTATCGTCGCGCAACAAGCGTTGATGCGTAGCGAAGCCAGTCTTGCCGCCGCGCAATCTCGCGCGAAGATGGGCAGTTG
The DNA here is from genome assembly GCA_025927665.1 of Steroidobacteraceae bacterium. Taxonomy (GTDB): domain Bacteria; phylum Pseudomonadota; class Gammaproteobacteria; order Steroidobacterales; family Steroidobacteraceae; genus CAILZL01. Next base: position 3,728 of record JAICKZ010000207.1, read on the forward strand.
GGAAATGAGCTTTGCCACTCAAAGCATTAGCTGGTCAGATGAGATGTTCAAGATTTTTGGTCGCGATGTTTCCGCCGGGCCACCGGCATTTGCCGAGTTCGCATCATTGATACATCCCGCCGATCGCCCTGCTTTCATGCATGAGTTTAATCATGCAATGACCAACAAACATGAGTTCAATCGTGAATTTCGTGTTGTCTGGCCAGATGGCAGTCTGCATTGGATTGAAGGCCGTGGTGTCTTTCAGATAGCGGACAATCATGAACCACTTATTCTTAAAGGAACTTCACAAGACATCACCGAAAGAAAACGACTCGAAGAACATTTGTTGCAAGCACAAAAAATGGAAGCCGTAGGCACATTGGCGGGCGGCATTGCACATGACTTTAATAATATTTTGGCGGCGATCATCGGTTATACGCAGCTTGCCAAGGCAGATACTGAACACCTGCCCACCCAGCAAACATATCTCGATGCAGTATTGCAAGGTGCTCGACGTGCCGCAGAATTGGTCAAGCAGATCACGACTTTCAGTCGGCAACAAGAAACTCAACGACTGAAAGTTACATTCCAGAAGATCGTTGCGGAAGCGCTGGTGTTGTTACGCGCGACTATTCCGGCCAACATCGAAATTCGATCTACAGTCGATTCAGACACGCCTGCAATACTCGCCGATCCAACGCAAATACACCAAATCGTGATGAATTTGTGTACCAACGCATGGCATGCGATGAAATCGAAACAGGGCTTGATGCAAATACATGTCGATCATGTAAAGCTGGATGAAAAGTTCACCAAGCTGCATCCAAGTTTAAAACCCGGCAATCATGTACGTTTAAGTGTTACGGATAATGGCATTGGCATGGATCAGACCACACAAGCGCGCATATTTGAGCCATTCTTCACCACTAAAGCCGTAGGTGAAGGCAGCGGCCTAGGTTTGGCAGTGGTGCATGGCATCGTCAACGCCCATCACGGTGATATTGTTGTCAGCAGCGTTCCACAGGTGGGCACCACTTTTGAATTATATTTTCCGGCGTTGGATATTGCCCACGTCAAAGAGACCACAGATGTTGTAAATACAAGTGAAGCAATTTCGTCAGGACGAAGTCATCGAGTCTTGCTAGTGGATGATGAGTCTGCATTGGTACAACTTGAAACCAGAATTTTGAAAAAACTTGGTTGCGAAGTAATCGCCTTTACCTCCAGTCAAACTGCATTTGAGGCAGCAAGTGCGGCTCCATACGATATCGATATCATCATCACCGATCTTTCCATGCCAGGCATGTCAGGTACTGACCTTGTCGAACAGTTGCGACGCTTACGACCCGATCTACCTGCGCTTATTGTCTCCGGCTATGTCGACGATTTTTCGCAACAACGTATCGCCGCACTGGGTATTCCGAATGTTCTGCTAAAACCCTTTACCTTGGATATCATTGGACCGGCAATTCAAGAAGCACTTACGGGTAAAATATATAAGTAGCAAATCGTAAGTCATTTCATCAATCTGAAATATATCCATCTTAAGCTAATCATCACATCCATACTTCATGTCGCAACGGAGATTGCGACGCCTGAGAGCTGGCCGTGAAAATATTCGTCTCACGTGTTTCTCGTGAAATCTTGTGAAATGAATATATTCATCAGCCATTAATCAATGTTCTATTGTTTGTTACGCGAATGTAACCGCAACTCGACTGACCTTGCCACGACTGTGGGACTACTCTGACATACAGCCCTATAAGCGTTTTTTAAAATTTAATCTACCACTGGAGGAGGAACTAATTATGACTCTGCAACTTGGCGACACTGCTCCGGATTTCACTGCACAAACCACGCAGGGAAAAATTTCATTTCATGAATGGGCTGGCAATTCCTGGATTCTTTTGTTTTCACATCCGAAGGACTTCACGCCAGTATGTACAACTGAATTGGGTTACGTTGCCAAACTCAAGCCTGAGTTTGATCGACGTGGCGTCAAGGCAATCGGCTTATCAGTAGATAGCGCTGAGTCGCACGGCAGATGGTCTGCTGATATTGAAGAAACTCAAGGTTGTGCTGTTAACTTTCCGATCATTGCCGATCCTGAGCGTGCGGTCGCTAGGTTGTATGGCATGGTTCATCCGTTGCACGATGAAGTGTATACAGTGCGTACCGTATTTATCATTGATCCTAAGAAGAAGATTCGTTTGACTCTTACTTATCC
>JAICKZ010000275.1 GCA_025927665.1 Steroidobacteraceae bacterium
GACATTGCTGATACGGGCCCAGGTATTTCCAAGGCAGAGCGCTCTGCAGTATTCGATGCGTTCTACTCGGGTCGCGCGCCCGTGTCGGGTCATTTGAAAGGAACCGGCATTGGTTTATCTGTGGTATTGGAATTCGTAAAAGCGCATAACGGTACCATTGAAATAATTGATGGTGAATTTGCCGGCGCGCATTTTAGAGTGCGATTGCCATTGGCACCGAGCGAGATCGCAGCATGACTTTGCGCAATCTCAACTACTTGCTAATACTTGCGCTAGTAAGTGCAGCGAATGTTTGTGCGGCCAAATCTTCACCGCCTGCTGCGCCGCCATCCATTACCGTCGCAGCGGGTACCGCGGATATTCATCTTACGTTGATGTCGGAACTATCAGGCACTGATCCTGCACATCAAAGCGATGTGATGTATGAAGTTGAAAAAAACTATACGCAGGCGCCTACCACCGTAAATACATTACGTTATGCCATTGCATTGGCGATTCCTGGTCATCCGGCGAGCGATCCACAGCAGGCCAAAAAACTACTGGAACAACTGCTCGCCACCCCCGAACGGATGACTTCCATGGAACGCTCAGTGGCCATAACCATGTTGAATGTCTCAGATCAATGGTTAAAAATGCAGGCGGATAACCGTCGTTTAGCTGCGACAGTCGACGATAAAGCACATGCGCAAGCAAACTCAGATCGTCGAATGCAATCTCAGACAGAAGAGATAGCCCGGCTCCATCGAGCACTCGACGCGGCCCAGCAAAAGCTGGATGCGATTAAAGATATTGAGAGATCAATCAGTGAACGCAGCCCTTCGTCCTCTGGGACTCGTGACCCCAATAACCGTGACTCCACAAGCCAAACGCAAACCTCGCCTGCTGGTCGTTGATGACGATCCGGGCTTGCTCCGCTTATTAACCATCCGTTTACGCGCGGAGAATTACGACGTGGAAGCGGTAGAAAATGGCTTGGCGGCATTGGCCGCATTAGCGCGCGTTCGTCCGGATCTGGTATTGACTGATTTACGCATGGACCAAATGGATGGCATTGGTCTACTCAAAGAAATTCAAAGTCGTGCGCCTGGTCTACGCGTCATTATTCTCACGGCACATGGCACTATCCCTGATGCAGTACAAGCGACGCAAAGCGGTGCATTTGCATTTCTGACCAAGCCTGTCGACAAGCAAGAATTGCTTGATCAAGTGCAAAAAGCATTGAAGGTTTCTGGCTTTGCGGACAGTACCGAAGATTGGCGCGCTGAAATCATCACCCGCAGTTCGGTGATGGAAGAAAAACTGTCTCAGGTGCACATGATTGCGGGTACAGATGCGCGCGTGATGATCTTCGGTGAAAGCGGCACGGGTAAGGAATTGCTGGCACGCGCCATTCATAAAGCCAGTGCACGCCGCAGTAAACCTTTCGTTACCATTAATTGTGGATCGATGGCAGAAAATCTGCTCGAGAGCGAATTATTCGGTCATGTAAAAGGCGCCTTTCCCGAAGCGACACGCGATCAACAAGGTGTGTTTGCAACCGCTGACGGTGGCACTTTATTGATCGAAGAAGTGGGCGAATTGCCGATGCGCTTGCAAATTAAATTGCTGCGTGTATTGCAAGATGCGCAGATACGCCCGTTGGGCAGTAACGATGTCATTGCCGTGAACACTCGCATCATCTCAACTTCGAATCGTGATTTGAAGCAGTTGATTGCTACAGGTCAATTTCGCGAAGATCTGTTCTATCGTCTAAACGTAGTACATATTGATATTCCCTCACTCAATCGTCGTCGCGAAGACATTCCTTTATTGGTTGCACACTTTCTCGAAAAGATTGCCAAGGAGACCGGGCAGCAACGCCATATTTATGCACCGGAAGCAGTCGAGTTATTGGTCGGCGCTGATTGGCCAGGGAATGTACGTCAACTTGAAAATGTCGTACGCCAAAACGTGGCGCTCACCACAAGTCCTATTGTCAGCGTTGAGCTGGTACAAGCCGCATTGGGAGTCGGCCCTGCTCGCCTGCCTTCATTCGATGAAGCACGCGATGAATTCACCCGCAACTATCTCTCACAAATTCTGCAGATCACTCAAGGCAATGTCAGTCAAGCTGCGCGACTGGCACGACGCAATCGCACCGACTTCTATAAATTGTTGGCGCGTCATGCATTAAGTCCTGATGAATTCAAGCTGCGTTAAAGCAGTAAATTGACACAGTCCTAATGAAGGTGGGTCAGCATTTTGTGAGTAACCCACCATCTTGAAATCAAAATCCCGGTAACTTGCCACCAAATGCACGCATGAGTTTACTCATGCCACCTTTGGACATCATCTTCATCATCTTTTGCATTTCCTGATAACTCTTGAACAACTTATTGATCTCGGATACAGGCACGCCTGATCCAGCAGAGATACGACGTTTGCGTGAACCATCGAGTAACTTTGGATAACGACGCTCTTTCGCAGTCATCGAACGAATAATGGCGACTTGTTGGCGAATCTGTCGATCATCTGGCATGTTTCCCTGTGCTGCTTTGCCAGCCAACTTTGCAGGCAACTTATCCATCAGTGAAGACAGGCCGCCCATATTTTGTACTTGCAACAATTGATCATGTAAATCGTTGAAGTCGAAGTCCTTGCCCTTTTGAATTTTGTTGGCAAGTTTTTCTGCTTGCTCGCGATCCACTTTACGCGACACATCTTCCATCAGCGATAACACGTCGCCCATGCCAAGAATGCGTGAAGCAATACGTTCGGGATGAAATACTTCCAACGCTTCGGACTTTTCACCTGTTCCCAAATATAAAATGGGTCTACCTGTGATCTGTCGCACTGATAACGCCGCTCCGCCACGCGCATCACCATCTGTCTTAGTAAGAATCACGCCAGTTAAATTTAACGCTTCACCAAATGATTTTGCTGCATTCACGGCATCCTGACCGGCCATGCTATCGACAACAAACAATGTTTCAAGTGGTGATACTGCAGCAGAAATCTGCTTCACCTCTTCCATCATCTGCGCATCGACATGCAAACGACCAGCGGTATCAATGATTAGCACGTCATACAAAGATTGACGCGCTTCTTTCAACGCTTGCTGTGCCAGTTTCACCGGCGATTCTTTGGGATCAGAAGGTTGGTAACCCACTTGCAATTGTGTCGCCAGACGTTCCAACTGCAAAATCGCAGCGGGACGATAAACATCGGTACTTGATAACAACACCTTCTTACGTTCATTTTCCTTCAACCACTTCGCAAGCTTACCTGCAGTCGTGGTTTTACCCGCGCCTTGCAAACCAGCAAGTAAGATGACGACGGGAGGTTGCGCTCGCAAATTGATCGGCCGCGTACCTTCACCCAGAATCTTGATCAATTCTTCGTGAATGGCGCGAATCAAAATCTGTCCAGGTGTAAAGCTCTTGTCGAACTCCATTCCCACCACTTTTGCTTTGATTGAATCGATCAACGTCTTAACAACCGCCAGCGCGACATCGGCTTCGAGCAACGCCATGCGTACTTGACGCAGCGCATCAGCAATGTTGTCTTCGGTCAAACGACCTCGTCCTTGTAGTCCACTAATCACGCCTTGCAGGCGTTCACTTAGCTTGTCGAACACGGTTCACCTACGAATTAGTTGGAAATAAGCATAATGTTAGCCGCTTGTGATGCGCGAAGGCATATAAATATGACATCATCTGACCTGTATTCACTTTTCGTTGACATCTTGCATTAAATACCGTGTTGGCATTTATCGTTTTAATCATGTACTCGGGCGCCGGTTTGTGGCTGTTGCTCGGTGCCATCAACAAAAACTCTGCTGCCCACGGCAAACATGTTGCAGGTCTGGCGCTCGCTTCGTTAGGGTGGCTGACTCATGGATACGCACTGTGCACAGCCGTGTTCCGTGTTCCTGAATTAGCATTAAGCGCCACCAACACGGCGTCCCTTATGGGCTGGGCCATCGCCACCATTGCCATTGGCATTGCGGTCCGTCGCAGTCGTTTCGATCTGATCAGCGCATGTTTGCTTATCGCTGCAGGCGTTGCTGCAGTCATCACTCACGATAGTACCCGTGATATTGCATTGAGCGAAAGCGGCTGGGAACTCATCACTCATATCATGTTGGCCGTCATTGCCTATGCATTGATGACCATCGGTGCCGCATTGGCAGTTGCCTTATCTTTATTGGATCGTCGTCTGCGCGCACATCGACCACTGGGACTGCTCTCATCACTTCCTTCAGTAGAAGCACTTGAATC
>JAICKZ010000047.1 GCA_025927665.1 Steroidobacteraceae bacterium
GTGGAGCTGGCAGAAACATGGCAACAAACGACAGTGATGATCGTCACCGAATTTGGTCGCACGGTGGCCATTAATGGGACTCGCGGTACTGATCATGGCACTGCGACCTGCGCGTTATTAGTGGGCGGTGCAGTGAATGGTGGCAAGGTGATTGCAGATTGGCCAGGGTTGGCGAGTCATAATTTATATCAAGGCCGTGACTTAATGCCCACACTGGATCTACGGTCGGTTTTTAAAGGAGTGCTACATGATCATCTTGGCGTTAGCGAATCTTTGCTGGAAACTAAGGTATTCGCTAACAGTAGAACAGTGAAGCCATTGTCGGACTTAATACAATCTGCGTGAGTAAGTAACACCCCGATATCATCGTTAGCTGAAGTGTTAGGTCTGTCTAAGCTTTAGCGCGTAAGTGCTGTTTTAAGAAATCGATGACAACGCGTGTTTTGACTGGAAGAAAAGCCCGATGTGGATAGAGCAGGAAAGCTGCAGTATCAAACGTTGTCGCGGTTACTTGATAGGTTGGAAAGATATCTACAAGTCGACCCGACTCGATGTCTTCTTTGACTAACCAGTCAGCTAGCAAAGCGGGTCCCAGGCCCAATTGCGCTGATGTTCGCAGTGCCAGCGCACTGGATATAGTAATGCCACCACTTACTGGAACCTTGATAACGTGTCCCTTGGAATCTCGAAACAACCACTGCGTTCGAAAGTCTGGCAGCGCAAATAACAAACAAGGTATATCTGTCAGGTCGGCTGGTTTGCGTAATGCTCGTGCTCCCTTTAACCAGCGAGGGGTTGCGCAGACACGATATCGTGTTTCAAATAACTTGGAGGCAACGAAATCACCTAATACTCGCGGCCCAAGACGAATCGCCAGATCGATTCGTTCGGCAACAAGATCGAGATTGCTATCGGTCAATAAGAGTTCGAGCCTTAGATCAGGATACTTCTTGCGTAGCGTAGGTATGAGTGGAACCAGACAACATTACCCAAATGCCACCGACGCGGTCATTCGTAAAAGTGCATTTGGTCCTGTGTCGATCGCACCGGCATCATCTGCAGCAGCATCCAATTCTTGTATCAAGGATTCGATACGAAGAAGGTAACGCTCTCCCGCTTCGGTCAGACGCATCGCTCGTGTTGATCGATGAAATAGTCGTATCCCCAGTTCTGTTTCCAACTGTCGAATTGATCGCGACACTAAAGATGCATCGATACCGCGTTGTCGCGCAACGGCTGCGAAACTGTTGTGACGAGTGATCTCGACAAGTAGGCGTAATGTATCGATATCCATTCGTGCAAATTATGCATGATTATCATGTCAATTATAGTATTTATTGCAAATTTAGCATGACGTATTTTTCTAATCACCATCTACTTAGGAAAAACACATGCCTCATCTACTGCGTGTTGATGCTAGTTCGCGATTGACAGGGTCCACTTCACGTAATCTCGGTGATCAGTTCGAAACACTATGGCGCAACAGAGGAACATCATTTGATGTATTGCATCGCGACGTAGTAAAGATACCTCTGCCATCTATCGAACAAAAAACCATTACCGCGTTTTATACACCGCCCGATCAGTTCACGTCGGAATTACGTGAGGCGACTGTGTTGTCGAATGAATTGATTCGCGAGCTAAAGGCAGCGGACGAGCTTTTGTTGACGACACCAATGTATAACTTTTGCATTCCTGCTGCTCTAAAAGCATGGATAGATCAAATTGTCAGGATTAATCATACGTTCGCATACGACGGAAAGAATTTTACTGGTCTGCTTCAAATGCGTCGCGCCACTATCGTCACTTCGTATGGCGCCGGCGGCTATCTCAACAGTGGATCGTTTGCCAGCGTGGATCATTGCGCGCCTTACCTTGAATTTCTTCTGAAATTTCTGGGGATAGAGAAAGTAGAGCATATAGGTGTGGAAGCGACCACTGGAGATGCTGAGTTATTGACAGCACAAATGAGCATCGCAAAGCAGCAGATTGCTCGTCTTGCAAATAATTGACTTATTCATCCATTACTAAATCAAAGGACATACATTATGGCTAAAATTTCAGTGCTTGGACTCGGCGCCATGGGTTCGCGCATGGCCAAGTCACTTCTAACGTCAGGACATCAAGTCACTGTTTGGAATCGTATCCTCGAACGAGCTCTTACGCTAAGTGACAAGGGTGCTACCGTCGCACGTTCACCTCGCGAAGCTGTGACTGACGCAGATGTTGTCATTTCCATGGTTCGTAATGATGAGGCATCGCGTGCCGTGTGGCTTGATCCAGACATTGGAGCACTTGCAGGCATGGCCGTTGGTGCCATTGCTATTGAAAGTTCAACCTTGTCGATTGAATGGATTCGGCAATTGAGCACAATTATGGAACAGCATGGTCGAGATTTTCTCGACGCGCCGGTGATGGGTTCAAGGCCGCAAGCTGATGCGCGTCAGCTTATCTATTTCGTGGGTGGGAATGCTCAAGTCATCGAGCGTTGCATGCCTGTCTTTCAATCCATAGGAATAGCTGTTCATCATTCTGGACCTATAGGCAGCGGTGCTGTCATCAAGCTTGCTGTTAATGCATTATTTGGCATTCAGGTGGCGGCATTTGCCGAACTTATTGGCTTGCTAAAAAGTAGTGGAGTGGATGTAACAAAGGCAATCGACATTATCAGTACAACGCCAGTATGCAGCGTAGCTGCAAAAGGTGCCGCGGCGTCAATGCTCGCCGCAAACTTCGCGCCATTGTTTCCAATTGAGCTCATCGATAAAGACCTTCGTTACACTCAAGAAGCGGCGGCTAATTATTCTGCGTGCTTGCCGCTTACCGATGTGACCAAAAATGTTATGACACGCGCCATATCGAAAGGCCTAGGTGCCGATCATCTCACATCCATCGTTCAACTTTATGTAACCCCTGATCGTTGAAAGTCGAAAACCCATCGGTATGCAACAGCGTCCTACTGGACGCCCATCAATCATGTCCATCGCCATTTAATCCGGATCTAAATTTAATAAGTTGCAAACCGGCAAAAAAACTTCGCTCAACCGCAACTTTTGTGGTTGAAGTGGGTTCTTAGCGCATCACTGTAATTTAATAGCAACAACCGCCAGTTCGGTGGCACAATCCATGGCCGCAAAGTTCATATGTCGCTCTGCTGTCGCTTCCCTGACATGTTGTTGTCGTTGTTTTCTTTTTGATATCTGTGTGAACTGCATGGCCTGTTCCATGCGAAGAGAGAGTCTATGTTCCGCGTAATCATCATGGCCATCGCCAGCGTCGTTCTGATAGGTTGTCATCGCAATACGAGCATGATCGCCAATGCACAACAATCGGCAATGCATCTGAGCGCTGAAGGCATGCCAGTGACCGGTGCGAGTTCGACTGCTCTATTGATTGAACCGGAAGATTTACTGACGATTGGGTCCGATGATGTAGAGCAGGGGCCTGCCATCACAGGTGCCATTCAGCCTGAACGTCGCGCTGACCTACGTGCTGAGGTATCTGCAGTCGTGCTGCAAGTGCTCAAGGACAACGGTGACAAAGTGCATCGTGGCGATTTGCTGGTCCGGCTCGATGACACTGCTATTCGCGATACATTAAGTTCTGCGGAAGCTTCAGCGCGCGCAGCTGGACAAGCATTCGATCAAGCGCAAAGACAGTATCAACGTCTGGTTAAATTACGCGAGGCGGGCATGGTGTCCATGCAAGCGGTCGAGGATGTTGAGATTCAACGCAACAATTTGCAAAGCGAGTTGGAAGCGGCAAAGGCTCGTGTGGTCACGGCGCGTCAACAACTAGATCGTACTGAAGCGCGTGCGCCGTTCGATGGAATTGTAAGCGATCGCAAAGTTTCCGCCGGTGATACGGCACAGCTTGGTAAAGAACTTGTAAAAGTGATTGATCCACATAGCATGCGCTTTGAAGGCATGGTTTCCGCGGATCATATTGGCGAAGTAAAGACAGGACAGCGCGTCAACTTTCGCATTCATGGATATGCAAGTCACGCCTTTGTGGGGAAGGTTGCACGCGTCAATCCGGCGACGGATACCATCACTCGCCAGGTCGAAGTACTGGTGAACTTTGTTGATAACACCGACCAGCTAATTCTCGCGGGCTTGTATGCAGAAGGTCATGTAGATACGGGAGTGCAATCGCATTTGATGATTCCTGCCAGCGTGATCGTGAAGGAAGGCGAACAACGCTACGCATGGCGTGTCCATGGCAATGCGCTGCAAAAGGTAAATTTGTCGTTGGGACATCGTGATGAACGTAGTGGTGCTTACGAGTTAAACGGTGGCATGGGCAGCGGGGATGCTGTGCTTCGTCACCCAGGCAATAAATTGGTGGATGGGCAGACAGTGGAAGTGAGCAAGTCTGCAACACCCGCCGCGTCTTGATATCAATAAAATAATATCAATAAAACACTAAAGGATTCACCATGTTCCTTTCCAACTTCAGTATCAAGCAACCGATTACGACCGTCGCAATTATCATCATGCTGATGGCGTTCGGCTTGATTGCATTGAGCCATTTGAGAGTGAATGAACGCCCCGACGTGCAACTGCCCTTCATGGTCATCACGATTCCTTATCCCGGTGCTTCTCCGGAGACCGTGGAGCGTGAAATTATTGACCGGATAGAAAAGGCTTTACAAAGCATTCCGCAGATATATGAAATTCGTTCAACTGCGCATGAGGGCAGTGCAGAAATCGACATTCAATTCAACTTCAAGAAAAATATGGTGGAGGCATCTGACGAAATCCGCAATGCTATTGCTTCGGTGCGATACAAATTGCCGCTGGAAATGCGCGAGCCCATCCTGCGTCGGATTGATCCAAATGCACAGCCCATCATGTGGGCAGTGCTTTCATCGACCAAACAATCGCATGCAGAAATATCGCGTCTTGCAGAAGATCAACTTGCCGATCGTTTCCGCGCCATCGATGGCGTTTCGACCGTTGAGATTACTGGCGCATTGCATCGTGAATTATCGGTGCTTCTGCACGCAGACAAACTGCGTGAGTACAACGTGTCGGTATCGCAGGTCATCAATGCGTTATCGCAACAGAATACCACTGCGCCTGTGGGTCGCATTAAAGGTCCGCTGGATGAACAGAGCATTCGTTTAACCGGGCGAATTGAGTCTCCTGCGGAATTTGAACAGATCGTTGTCAAACGCCAGGACAGTGAGATGGTCAGGTTAGGACAGATTGCCACCATCGAAGACGGTTTCGCGGAGCCTTCGAGTCACAGCCTGCGCGATAGTGTCGCTAATGTAGGGTTTGCAATTTCAAGATCTTCCGACGCCAGCACTGTCACCGTTGCAGAAAAGATTAGAAAGTTGATTGGTGAGATTTCAAAAGAATTGCCTGAGGGCACTACGCTGGATATCACTTCCGATGGCGGCGATGACGCGCAATCCAACCTTAATAATGTAATTGAAGCATTGATCTTTGGCGCAGGACTGACGATTTTTGTGGTGTATGCATTCCTCAATTCCTGGCGCTCGACATTGATCACGGGATTGAGCCTCCCGACTTCTGCAATCGCTGCATTCATTGCAGTCTGGGCATGTGGATTTACCCTCAACTTCATGACGCTGCTTGGCTTATCGCTTGCAATTGGTGTATTGATCGACGACGCCATTGTGGTGCGTGAGAATATTGTGCGGCACATGGAGCGCGGACTGGATCGTCGCACTGCTGCGCAGGTGGGCACCAGTGAAATTGGTCTTGCGGTGACAGCAACGACCTTTTCTATCATCGCGGTATTTATTCCTGTTGCGTTTATGGGAGGCATTACTGGTGAGTGGTTCAGACCGTTTGCACTCACTGTCGCAGCGTCGGTCATTATGAGCTTGTTTATCTCCTTTACCCTCGATCCAATGTTGTCTGCGTATTGGGGCGATCCACCCCACAAGGAAAATCCATCACGAGGAATTGGTCTGTGGTTATCGCAATTCAACAACTGGTTCGATCATCAATGTGATCGTTACACCAAGGTGATTGAATGGGCGCTGCATCGCCGTAAATCAATGGCGCTGATTACAATCGGCGCTTTAGTACTTGCATTGTTGTTGCAAGGAAAATTTGGTGGCACAAGTTTCCTACCACCTTCTGACGAAGACACCATTGTCCTTGATGTACGCACGCCTTCTTCGGCCAGCCTGGAATACGCCAAGTTGAAAGTGGAGAAAGCTGCGTTGTTGGCGCGCACCATTCCTGAAGTCAAATCGGCTGATAGCAGTATCACGCCCAATGGTGGTCGTGTCTATTTGCACATCGGCAAGAAGACAACGCGACATCGCTCTGCAGCCGAGATTGGCATGTCATTGCGCCAGTTGATGTCCCGCTTGGTCGGTGGTGAATATACTGTGCTCGATGATTTGAACAATGGTTCGCAAAAATCTGTGAACATCATGTTCTACGGCACCGACTCGCGTAAGTTGCTAGAACTTACCACTCAGTATATGGACAGGTTGGCAAAAGTTCCTGGCGCAGTTGATATTGGTCTCTCGCAGCAAGACCCAAAGGATGAACTAAAAATCGAACTGGACCGCGGACTGGCCAGCTCGCTGGGCATTTCAGTGGGCGATGTCGCGCAATCGCTGCGCGTCGCATTCGCCGGTGTAGAAGTCGGTGACTGGATCGATCCCACGGGTCAGACGCGAGACGTCGCAGTACGTTTGCATCCTGATGATCGCGTGAATGCCGCGAATATTGAACATCTGCCCATTGAAGTGACGGGTACCAATATGGTGTTGCCGCTCAAGCAGATTGCCTCGATCACCATGGGCAAGGGGCTGCCGGAGATCCAGCATGTGGGTGGCAAGATGATGATTGCAGTATCTGCCAATGCGCAGGGTCGCTCTTCGGGTGAAGTAACTGATGACGCGATGAAGCTGGCCAAAAGCATGGATTTCCCGTCTGGATACGGTATTCAATTGAGTGGCTCGTCACGCGACCAGCAAGAAGTGTTTAGTGAAATGATCAAAGCGTTATTGATGGGCATCGCTTTGATGTACCTGGTGCTGGTCATACAGTTCGGCTCATTTACCGCACCCTTGCCCGTGATGCTTTCCTTGCCACTCAGTTTGATTGGTGTGGTGTTGGCGCTGCTGGCGACGCACGGTACGCTTAACTTGATGAGCTTGATAGGAATCATTATGTTGATGGGACTGGTCGCCAAGAATGCCATCTTGTTGCTGGATTGCGCGCGCAAGGAAGAGGCGCGAGGTATCAGCCGCGAAGAAGCGTTGATGCATGCTGGCCGTGCACGGTTACGTCCCATCCTGATGACCACCTTTGCGCTGATTGCCGGCATGCTTCCCGTGGCGATTGGTATGGGTAATGGCGGCGAATTCTATCGGCCAATGGCGGTGGCGATTATTGGCGGCACGATCACTGCGACATTGTTGACACTGCTGGTGGTACCAACATTTTACGACAGCATCGAAATTGCACGTGAACGCGCGCTTGCAAAATTTCGACGGCGAATCACTCAAAGGACTGCATTGACCGCGTTTGTAATGACGTTGACGGAAGCGTTTGCTACGTTGTTATTAATGCGATTCTTATATCGAGTTACCGTAGGACGATTCTATGGCAAGGTCTCTTTGACGCCACAAAGCACCTGACTGACAAAACTTGTCACTTCATTGATCATCATCGCAATGCTTGCAGATAGTAGTTGTTGCTATCTGCATACTGCACACAATGATCTGAATCTGCGTTATTCTTTGCGAAGTTAAAATCAAAAGCTTGGTGCCACCAAGCCCGGCGCGGACGGCATGAATCTATTCAACACTCACGTAGAAAATATTGGACAGGTCATTCAGTTATCTGTTGCGCCCGTGTTTCTGCTGGCAGGAGTGGGTCAGGCGCTAAATGTATTAGTAGGTCGATTGGTGCGCATTGTTGATCGGGCGCGATTAACCGAAGAGCAGCTGTTGACTGCGGTGGATACGCATGCAAAAGGACTACACCAGCGGTTATCTGTATTGGCAAAGCGTGCGCGTCTAATTAGTCGTGCCATTGCACTGACGGTGTTATGCGCCGTGTTGGTACCTATTGTGATTGTCAGTTTATTTATCAGCGCGTTGTTGCAGATCAATCTGGAGTGGCCAATCGCCATCGTCTTTATTGTCGCACTGATCAGTCTTGCAGCAGGCTTATTGTATTTTCTGCGCGAGGTATTCGTTGCCACGGCAGTTTTGAGTATCGGCATTTCCAACATCAATGACGGAAGTACTCAGGACTTAAGTCACGTGGTGAAGAACTCCTGAATGATGGCGCAGCTTATGAGCAGTCAAATCCGATTTCAGCCGCTGCGCCAGTGTTTTCAGCAGCGGCTCAGCTTTTCTTCTTTACTCGTCCAGGACGGGTTTTGCCGTAACTGTTACGCCAGATTTTACCTTTGCGGGTTCTACGATCGCCTCTGCCCATGTCATGCTCCTAAAAATTGAAAACCAGATGATTGTTGAAGTACACGAATTACTCAAACCGGGCGCGCACTTTATAGCCAGTTGCATTCGGACGCAAATCAATCATGACTGAACTGCTGATCCAACCCGAGGAATACCAAGTTGCCGATAGCCCCACGGTACTGACGGTGCCCTTGTCTGCATCATTGGCAGTCTGTATTCATGATGATACTCAAGGTGCCGGAGGAGCATTACATCTGCGCTATTCAGCTTCGCATAATGGTCGGCCCTCTGATCTCACGGATAATACGTTGAGTTCTAATTTGCTATTGCTGGATCGTTATTGCAAAGAGATGCGTGGCTTAGGTGCACGCAAAACCAGTTGGCGCGTACGCATCGTCGGTCATGTGCCCATTAATGCGGGTATGGAAGCGCCCGTTGCCAGTGTGGTGGATTTGCTTAAGGCCTATTTTTCCGATAATCGCTTACCAGTGGATTGCAAGGAGATCAAACGCGCTCATGGCATTTTACTGCGGATGGAAGCACACAGCGGCAAGATCGTGGTCAGCGATGCACCATCGAGCTCATCGCCCTAATCGGTAACGGCTGTGACGCCAGGCACTATCAGCCCGATCAAAACAATGGATGAAATTGATCAGGTGGTCGTGCTTGCAAAGCGTATCTGGACACGGCATTACGTTCCTCTTATTGGGCTGGCGCAAGTCGAGTACATGCTCGAACGTTTTCAAAGTTCTACCGCGATCAAGCGGCAGATTGAAGAAGGGCATGAGTATTTTTTGATTCGACCAGCTTCGACTGACAGCGATTTGAATAATTCATCCATTGCGAAAGCTATCGGGTACATGGATGTATTGAAACAACCAGAAGCAAACAAGTTGTTCCTTAGCAAGTTATACGTTAACGATGACATGCGTAGCCATGGGTATGGCCGTCAACTGTTTAATCACGCCCTAGGTTTGGCACGACATCACAATCTTTCCATCTTGTGGCTTACCGTCTATAAATTCAATCCATCATTGCAGACTTACTTGCGATGGAATATGGTGAATACCGGCTCGATCGTGAAAGATATTGGCGATGGCTTTGTGATGGATGACTATCAACTCGAAATCGCAGTATGAGCGTAACTAATCATCGTGGAGTTGAAGCATGAATTTTAGATTCGCTTCTCACAGTATTCGCATTCGCATCAGCGATGATGAATTTTCACAACTTCGCAGTAGCAAAACATTGTCGCTCGAAGTGGCACTGCCTGGACATCACATCTTCAAAGCAAGAGTAAGTATCGCGGCGGATAGTGATTGGCATTTTGATAGTGATCCAACAGGTATGTGGATTAGTGTACCGCGTGCAGAGATAGACGCATTGGCGGATGGTTTGCCCAGCAAAGAAGGTATTGAACATTCGTTTGAGACTTTCAAAGAAAATTTGTTAATTTCGTTGGAAGTGGATGTAAAAAAACGCACTTGATTATTATTTAAATCCTTTGCATCTAGCCTCACTTAGTTTGTTTTTGCTGATCTGCTTATTGCGAATAAATCATTGCCGTGATCGTTCGTCTTCTATATAAATATGAATAGATGAGGACTTTCAATTGTCGATGTAAACGTGATTGGAGTTATTATGTTTAAGTAAAGGCTGATTTTCTTTACCTTAGCAGAATACTCAAGCAAATAAAGTTTCTGTCGTCGTCACCACTGTTGTAAAATCTGGACTTAACAGTGAGTAGATGGTGGAGTGCAGGGGATGGAGTTATGGGTGTGGATATAAGGATAAAACGGAAAATTTGTCATCGCCTATTCGGTGGTGCGCTCTGCGCCTTATTGTTCATTTCAACTGCCTTTGCTCAAGTGTTTCCCGAGCAAGTGCAGCGTGAGCATGAACAAAGGCTTAAAGAACAACAAAACCGTGATGATGATCGAATGCGGCATGATCAATCAGCTCATGATGTGTTTCTGCAACCATCGCAAGCAAAGACTTCTTCGGTTAAATCTGCAACTCCTGATGTGCCCTGTGTGAATGTTAAAAGCATTTCTGTATCGGGCGTCACGGTGTTTGATTATCAGCTAATCAACAACATCACCAGTTTATATAGCAGCAGGTGCCTTCATCTTGAGGATGTTAATCATCTGGCAGCTGATCTAAGTAATCTATATTTAATCAAAGGCTATATCACCAGTCGTGCCTCTGTGCAGCCACAAAAAATAGACAAAGGCTCATTAGAGGTACTCGTTATCGAAGGTGAGATTGAGTCGTTGCAATCAATTCCGCATTTTATGACGGCCCATCAATATGAACTGACTGCCGCAATGCAGATGAATTTCTAAGTGTGTTGTCGCTCGTATTGATTATTTAAATTGCTCTTAACGGAACAGAAGATATGAAACTTCTAATTAAACGCATTGTGGCGATTTATACCTTGACCTGCTTTCTTGCCAACGTATTGTTGGCGCATCAGGTAATACGCCAAACAGGTATTAATGCGCCGACCGCTAATAGTCTGTCATCAGCTAGTACTGGCAGTGCATCGAACCCAGCATTAAAGCAATCAATGAATGGCACCACGGTTGTTGATATTGCAACTCCTTCGGCAAAGGGTATTTCAAGTAACAATTGGAATGAATTCAATGTGGGTCCGGATGGCATTATTTTCAACAACAGTGCCGCGCCAGTGCTGACTCAACTTGGTGGTTGGACAGATGGTAATCGGCGCCTTGCAGGGGGTGAAGCATCAATCATTCTGAATCAAGTGGTGGGTGGTAATCGTTCATCGTTGATGGGACAAGTGGAAATTGCCGGTAAGTCAGCCGAATTCATTCTCGCGAACCCCAATGGTATTACTTGTAATGGATGCGGATTTATCAATACGCCCAGTGTAAGTTTGATCACAGGCCAGTCACGCCTGGGAACAAATGGTGATCTGTTATTCGATATCAATGGTGGTGATGTATTGATTGACGGCAAGGGATTGAACGCTGCAAATATTAGTCGTTTCGATATCGTGTCGCGTTATGCGCAAATCAATGCAAATATTTTTGCAAACAACCTTAATATTATCAATGGCAGCAACGAATACAACTACAACAGTAAATCCGTTACTGTGAATTCCACGACGAACCCGAACGATATGCAGTTTGCACTCAACACCACGGCGTTGGGTGCGATGTATGGCAACAGTATCAGACTGATTGGTACTGAAAAAGGTTTGGGTATCAATCTACAGGGAGTGGTGCAATCTACCAATGATTTGGAAATCACTGCGGACGGCGATCTGCAACTTCGGCATGTGTTGGCGAACAATCAGCTTGGCCTACATTCATTATCGGATAACGTTAATGCACAAGAATTGATCTATGCAAAGACGGTGGATTTAAAGGCAGGTAACAATATCATTGTTAATGGGCTGCTCGCTGCCAGCGATCAGATCTACTTGACCGCAAATCGCATCGATCAACAAGGTAGTCTGTATGCCGGTTTGGATACGGACAATACACTCAATAGTACTGGCGGGCTATCCATCAATGCCAATGACGTGAATAACGCCGGTGAGTTTTATATAGGTGGTTCACTGCTTGGCAATCCTTTCAATCTTGTCAACAACGGAACAATGTTGTTCAAAAGTGCTGAGGCACTCAATTTACAACAGATCGATAATCAGAAAACTATTCGTCTTCAGGCAAACAATGTGAGTCTTCAAGCAAATGCTGTTAATAACAGTGGCGAGATGCTGCATGAAGGAAATGGGTTATTGAAAATACAACTTGCTGGAAACTTGAATAACTCGGGTGTACTCGGCAGTAATGGTTCATTGGAGATGCACGCCATTGAGGCAAGTAACCAAGGTCAAATCATTGCTAATGACACGCAGCTGTCACTCGATACTTTTAATAATAGTGGTGGCAGTTGGCAGAGTCGACAGTTAGTGCTTGATGCCAATCATTTTAATAATACCGGTGGACAGTTACTGACACTGGGTGATGAATCAAGCGATTCCCGTCTACATATTGCGCAGGAATTCAATAATCGATCCGGGGTTATCTACGGCGATGCTGGTAGCTACACGTTGAACGCTGCGAATATCGACAACGGCCAAGGCACACTGATCATCAATGATGCCACGCAAGCGATCATTAATGTCACAGGTCAGTTTGATAATAGCGGTGGCGCACTTCAAGCAAATAATCTGACATTGCATAGCAATGCATTCAATAACACTACTGGTAAGTGGTTGAACAAAGCGTTGAGCGCCGATGTAACAACGCTTAATAACACCAATGGATTTATTCAGTCAGGCGAATTGAAAATAACTGGACAATCTCTGGATAACAATGCCGGTATTTTATTGTCTACCGGCACGCAGCGTTCAATACTGGATCTGGGCTTTTCGCAACAAATTGATAATCACAACAATGCGGTTATCCGTCAATTGAATGGCGATGTACATGTGACCACAACGCAATTCAGCAATCAATCGGGTGTGGTTGATGCAGGCCAGAACGGCAGTATTGAGATTAACGCGGACACATTGCTCAACAGCAGTGGTGCTATTAATGCGTACGATGCAGTAAATATTTTTGCAAACTCTCTCGTTAATAACGCAGGTTATCTGGCGGCGAAGCAGATGAATGTAGATGCTTCTGGCGATATCACCAATGCGGGTGGTGTTATTCAAGGTGCATTGCAACTACATGCGAATAATCTGAACAACAATGGTGGTTCTCTATTGTTCAGTAATAGCTCAACGCTGACGCTTGCAGGTGATCTGCAGAACACACTTGGTGCGATTGCAACAACACAAGATGCGTTGGTTGACAAGGTGTTGATTAGTGCAAACAAGATCGACAATAGCGGCGAAATGGCATTCTCAGCGAATCAGGTATCGCTGAGCGCGGTGGGCCAATTGAATAATATTGGAAAGTTGCAAGCGAGCAATACATTGACGGTTAAAGCCGGAGAATTATTTAACGATGGTGGCTACATCCAGTCCAACGACTTGCAAGCTACTGCAAATTCCATTATCCACGACATTA
>JAICKZ010000271.1 GCA_025927665.1 Steroidobacteraceae bacterium
AGCTGGCTATTCCTCCTGCTTATACTGATGTGTGGATTTGTCCTCAGCCACGCGGTCATATACAAGCGACGGGACGCGATGCACGACGTCGCAAGCAATATCGTTATCATGTCAATTGGCGTACCACTCGCGATGCGGCAAAGTTCAATCGAATGATTGAGTTCGGTTTGGCGTTGCCGCGACTTCGTAAACACCTAAAGCAGGTTTTGGCGCTGCGAGGATTTCCTCGCGAAAAAGTGATCGCAGTCATCATCATGTTGCTTGATAGCACTCGTATTCGCATTGGCAACGAAGAATATGCACGCACCAACAAAAGTTATGGCCTTACAACATTGCGCAACCGTCATGTGAAATTCTTGCGTGAAGGGCGTGCTTTACTTCGATTCCGCGGCAAAGGTGGCACCGATCATGAAGTGAGAATCGACGACCGGCGTCTTGCCCATATTGTGCATAAACTTGAGGAGTTACCGGGACAGCATTTGTTTCAATACGTCGATGATGATGGTCAACGACATCTCATCGATTCGACGATGGTCAACGAGTATCTGCATTCGATTATGGGAGATGAATTTACTGCGAAAGACTTTCGCACTTGGAATGCAACATTACGTGCTATCGAGTTGTTGCGCGATACACCCTTACCATCACCGTGCTCGGAACGTGCTTGTAAAGCGTGCATCATTGCGATCATCCGTCAAGTGGCTGACGAATTACGCAACACACCAGCTGTGTGCAGAAAGTCGTATATTAACCCCGCAGTATTCACTGCTTGGCGTGAAGGTCATCTAACTTCAAGTTCATTGACATCTAGTGCACGTTCAAAAGAGAGAAGTGCCTTGCGATTGCTTAAGTCTATTGCGAGTTAACCTGCGGTGATTTTTCTGAAAAAATTCAACTGCATCACTATTGATATGATTAGTAGTTACTGAGCTTCATTTCCGCGAAGGTGTGAATCTAGTAATAGAGCCAAATCCGTTCACCCTGAGCTTGTCGAAGGGTTCATTCAGTTGCAAGACCATGAATGGTTCGACAGGCTCACCATGAACGGAATAACTGGATTCCCGCCTTCGCGGAAATAACATTGTGGCAAGTGGCAAGTGGCAAGTGGCAAAAGAGTTACTGGACTGAATAACCAGTCTGAATATCTAAAGTTAATTGCCGTAAGTTTATATCTCGACTTAAACAGGAGGGTGTTGTGAACTATATTGGAACCGCGGGTTGGAGCTTGCCACGAACTGTGGCAAGTCATTTTCCGACAACGGGTACGCATCTGCAACGCTATGCGCAAGTGCTGAATTGTGTCGAGATTAATTCTTCGTTCTATCGTTCGCATGCAGTATCCACTTATCGACGCTGGGCCGATTCAACGCCGTCTGCATTTAGGTTTGCGGTGAAAATGCCACGTGCAATAACTCACGACGCACGGTTGCAGAAAACACACACATTAGTCGAGCAGTTCTTGGTCGAGGTTAATGCGTTGGGCCACAAACTTGGCCCTTTATTAGTTCAGTTACCACCTTCACTGAAATTTGATCCACGAGTCGTAACGCATTTTTTCGCGATGCTTCGGGAATTACATCAAGGACCGGTGGTGTGCGAACCTCGACATGTAAGTTGGTTTGAAATACGCGCTGAGGATTTACTTCGTGATCACAATATCAGTCGGGTTGCTGCTGATCCTGCTGTGGTTGCAGCGGGAGCGAAGCCAAATGCAGCAATGCAGCAACTTGTTTATTACCGACTGCATGGCTCACCACGCACTTACTGGTCCAACTATTCACAAAAATCTTTGCTGAAGTGGGCGAATGAAGTTCAGACGCACAATAATAAAATGGATACATGGATTATTTTTGATAACACCGCTGCAGGCTGCGCGACAGTCAACGCGTTGCAAATGCGTGAGTTATTGAAATAGTTCGTTTGATGGATTTGCAATTTACCTATAGAAGCGCAAGTTGTGCCTTGGAACGTCGCTTCGTTGGGTGCGACGCCGGAACATCATTATATAATTTCTGACATCGTTCGCAGTAAAAACTGCGTCGCTGCGTTCGGCCTAACTTACCTTTGCTAAATGGAATCTTGCAACGTGGACAAATCGCTTTAGTATGCGCAAGCCAGTGCTTGCGCAATACGAAGGCTTTCTTCCATTCCAAAAATTCGAAACTGTATTGACGTGCCTGTGCAACAAGTTCATTACGTTTGCGTGGCGATAAAGCGCCGATGAGCGATAAAGGATGAAGCCGGATTCTGAACAATACTTCATTCTTAATGATGTTACCCACACCTGCAAAAATGTTTTGATTCAACAGGGCGTCGCATGCATAAGCATTCGGTACCGCAAGAAGTTTTTCGGTGGCCCGCTTTGGATTCCATTCACTGGACATGACATCGCCACTCCAATCGTAAGTCTTATTGAGTGGCCCTTCAATGTACTGGATCGAACACGCGTAAAAATTTAGTTCACCATTCTTAAACTTAAGGCTCAGGCGTGGCGCCATGTCGCGTTGTTCATTGATGCGATATGAACCGAATAGCAAAAAATGAACTCGAAGTGCAAAGCTATCAAACTCAATTAAGTAATGCTTGCCCCAGCTTTTGATATCCACGACGCGCTTTCCCACCAATCGCTGTCTATCTATTTTGGAATTCCCTTCTGCTGACAGAATTTTTTGGCCCACGAACTGAACTGTTTCTTCACGAAGTATAACGATTGACGGTCCTTCAGGCATGACGCACTCCAGTTGAACGTACTGCAATGCTTTATAACTTATGTCGATTTGTATTGATGCCGGGGTATCGATATGCAATGCGTCGTCTCTTTCTCACAGACTTGCAGTGGCGTATCCGACAGATGCAGTCGGCAGCTAACGTCATAGTCATACCGACATACTGATCATATGTGGTGATTGCTTCGCCACTAAGGGGTTTCTATGAGTCTGACAAATGGTTCCAACGCGCAGCCGTATTGGTTTGAAACTGCATTGCCGACGTTTCCACAATTAAACTCTGATATTGATGTCGATGTGGTGATCGTTGGTGGTGGTTTGACTGGTCTCACGACTGGGTACTTGTTGGTGAATGAAGGAGTGCGTGTTGCCATTATTGAACGTGGACGCTTGGCGAGTGCAGACACCGGTCATACGACGGCGCATCTCACCTATGTCACCGATTATCGTTTGCATCAATTGGTCGCGCACTTTGGCAAAGATGGCGCGCAAGCCTTCTGGCGAGCGGGTGCAAATGCTATCGATACAATTGAATCCATTGCAACGCGCATTAATATGGATTGTGAGTTTAAACGTATACCCGGTTATCTTCATAATTCAATACGCAGCCATTCCGATGGTGAACTCGATCGCTTGCATCAAGACTTTACCTTAGCCAATGAGCTTGGTTTTCCTGCCACCTGGATTGATAGAGTTCCCTATGTAAATTTGTCAGGCGTTCGTTTCGAGAATCAAGCTAAATTTCATCCGCGAAAATATTTGCAGGGATTGATCACAGCGATCCGCGCACGCGGAGGTCAAATTTTTGAGAACACTTCCTATGAAGAAGTGGAAGACAAACCCATGGTGGTACGCGCCAATGGTAGGCGTATCAAGTGCGATTACGTCGTTATTGCAACACACAATCCATTGATGGGACTACAAAGCGTCGTCGGTGCAACGCTTTTGCAAACCAAGCTTTCTTTATATTCAAGTTTTGTTTTTGGCGCGAAACTTCCCTTGGGCACAGTGCCCGAAGCGTTGTTCTGGGACACCATCGATCCTTATGATTACTTGCGTGTCGATAATCATGCTGATCACCAATATGCAATTTTCGGCGGTGAAGATGTGAAGACTGGACAAGAGCCAGATACAGAACGTCGATTTGAAATACTACGTTCGCGTTTCACATCGTTGTTTCCAGAAGCACAGATTTCACATCGTTGGATGGGTCAAGTAGTGGAGACCGACGATGGTCTGCCTTTCATTGGTGAAAATGCGCCACACCAATTCATTGCAACTGGATTTTGTGGCAATGGATTCACACTAGGTACATTGGCTGCTTCGATGGCGACGAATCGCTTTTTAAATCGCGATCACGATCATGAATGCGCCGATCTTATGAGAGTAGATCGTAAAGCTTCTCATGGCGGACTGTGGCGCTATATAAAAGAGAATGTCGACTATCCCATTCATCTGGTCAAGGACAGAGTAAAAAAAACTGAATTACATCTCGAAGATCTGGCAAACGGTGAAGGTGGCATTGTTATCTTAAAAGGTAAAAAAATTGCCGCCCATCGCAATGATGATGGCGAGTTGCAACT
>JAICKZ010000208.1 GCA_025927665.1 Steroidobacteraceae bacterium
ACTTCCTGCAACATTTCATTTCCGCGTTGAATCTGGCCCGAACGTTTAAGTAACGATCCATAACGATACAATGCTTCGGTGCCTAAGAAGGATCGCGTTGCGATTTCGTATTCGCGCAATGCTTTATCGATGTTACCCTCTGCTTCCAATGCTCGTCCGTATAGCAACTGTCGTTCAGGCGATTTGAAATCGGGATTGTGCGCTATCAATTCTTCCAGCATCTGTCGTGATTCTGCAAATTGATTTTTGGCGAACAGGGCCTTGGCGATACCAAACATCAGCAACGGTTCATGGCTATAAAGGCCAGTCATCGCCGCACGATAGTGTTCGATGGCCTCGTCGTAGCGTTCACGACTTAGCAGTTCATCTGCAAATTTACGGCGGGTATCAACGCTGGCGTTGATTTTCAGATTTTTTTGAGCATCACGCAGATCACGTGCTGGATCAACCACACCACGCAATGCAGAAGTGGCACGTCGTGCAGTTCTGCCTCGCAACATCTCTGGCAAAATTTCCACCACAATGTAGGCAAGCGCGCCAATACCGGAACCCAGCAGTACCACCCAGATCCACAGCATGCTGCGACCGGTTCGTACAATGTGAATGATCAACAACAGCGGCACCAGAAAAAATAACGCGGACAAACCGTAGTACACGACAACCATTCCTACTTGAATTAACTACTTGAATTTAAGGGCGCAGATATTACCTGCAATTCTGTGGCTGCGGCTACAATAGTGTTATGAGCAACTCTTATATCATTCCGAATTCCGTATTGGACGAGCTTCGCGCCATTGTCGGTCCTCAAGGCTATTACGATACGGTTGTTGATATCGAACCTTTCCTCACCGATCATCGCCGCTTATATAAGGGCAATACAGCTTTAGTGTTACGTCCCGCTACCACGGATGAAGTATCGCGCATCTTGAATGTATGCAATCGCCATCAAGTGGGCGTTGTGCCTGCCGGCGGCAACACTGGATACTGCGGTGGCACCGCGCCAGCAGAAGATGGCTCGCAGATCGTCATATCAATGGCGAAATTGAAAAAAATTCGCCACGTTGATCCATTGAATAACACCATGACGGTTGAAGCAGGTTGTGTACTCGCTGAAGTACAACAAGCCGCAGAGAGTGTTGAGCGGTTATTTCCACTCAGTTTGGGATCGGAAGGATCCTGTCAAATTGGCGGCAATCTTTCCACCAATGCGGGTGGCACGGCCGTATTGCGTTATGGCATGACGCGCGATTTAGTACTGGGCCTTGAAGTGGTACTCGCCGATGGTCAAGTGCTGAATGACTTGTCTGGTCTGCGAAAAAACAATACTGGTTATGACCTGCGCAATTTATTCATTGGCGCTGAAGGTACACTGGGCATTATCACTGCTGTCACACTCAAATTATTTCCTTTGCCGCGCACCCATGCAACTGCATTGATCGCGTTGCAGAATCCAACCGCCGCCGTGAATCTTTTATCTTCGCTGCGCGCGGCGAGTGGCGATTCATTGACCACATTTGAATTGATGCCGCGTATCGCGATTGAATTGGTATTGAAGCACATTCAAGGTACCAGCGATCCATTCACTCATGCATACCCTTGGTATGTACTGATGGAGGCCAGCAGCGCTCGCAATGATTCTACGATTGAAGATGACATCACTACTTCACTTGCGACAGCGCAAGAACAAGGCTTATTACTAGACGCAGTACTTGCAAACAGTGAGGCACAACGCAGCCTGTTGTGGCGCATTCGCGAAAATATCCCTGAAGCACAGCGCGTTGATGGCGGCAGCATCAAGCACGACATCTCTGTGACGATCAGCGACATTCCACAGTTCATAAAGGAAGGCACTGCATTGTGCGAACAGCTTGCACCCGAAGGTCGCATTATCGTGTACGGTCATTTGGGTGATGGCAGTCTGCATTTTAATATCAATGCGCCGGCGCAGGCGACGCAGGTTGCACGTGCCGCGTTTATGAATAAAGCTGAGTCCCTGCATCGTGCGATGCACGATTTGACTGCACAGTATCACGGCAGCATCAGCGCCGAGCACGGCATAGGCAGACTAAAAGTAGAAGACCTAGCGCGCTACAAGGACAAAGTTGCATTGCAGTTGATGCGTGACATCAAGCGCACCTTTGATCCCAATGGCATTATGAATCCTGGCAAAGTACTTAAGATGTAAAAAACATGCTGATCAATTCGAAAAACTCTATTACAGTCTTCTTGCGACAGCATTGGATCAAGCTCAGCATCGCAAGCATATCGATTGCAGCTTACGCATTGCTGGGTTTCTTCTGGGTTCCGCGACTAATTCGCGATAACGCAATTAACTATGTTGAAACACAGCTGCATCGCCATTTAACGTTGGGTGAGGTTACTTTCAATCCATTCACTCTTACCGCGCGCATTCACGCTATAAAATTGATGGAGGCAGATAAATCTTCCATTGCAAATATCAATGACTTATTAGTGGATGTGGAAATGAGTTCGTTGTGGCACCGCGCTTACGTGTTCAAGCAGGTGCGCATTGATACACCCTCCATCACTGCATTGATAGATAGCAACGGTAACTTAAACCTCGCTGCAATCAAGCCTGCAAGCACGACAAAAACTCAATCCTCTGCGCCGCTTCCCCGCATTCATATAGATCGTTTCGAGTTATTAAAAGGAGAGCTTAAGTTTGCTGATCACAGCCGCTCGAAACTGTTTGATGTGGAACTCAAGCCCATTACTTTTACCTTACAAAACTTCCGTACTGAAGGCGAGCATGAAAACGCCTTCCATTTTACGGCCCTGTCAGATGAACATGAATCACTGGATTGGCGTGGTGACTTCATGGTGCAACCTTTTTCCGCCAATGGCGCAATGAAAATAGTGGGACTGAAAGCCAGTACCATTCAGTCATACTTACAAGATAAGCTTCCATTCATACTAGGTTCCGGAACGCTCGATATTGAAGGTAAGTATCAGGTCACAACGAATAATCAGTTTGATATTTCGCTGGCGCTGGCAAACATTCACGTCAGTGATGTACACGTTCAACCGAAGAATGCATCGGAACAAAAAGATTGGCTGGCACTACCACAAGTCAATGTTGCTGATACCGCAATCTCTTTACATGAGCGTGCTATCAACATTAAGCGCATTGATGTTGATGATGCCAACATTCAGGCATGGCTGGATGAACATCGTAAGCTTAACCTGTTGCAACTACTCAATAATCAAAACGATGACAAAAGTCACGGTGATAGCAACTCTACTACACCATGGAACACGCTTATCGGCGCGATCAATCTGAATCGTGCCACTGTGCATGCTGAAGATCACTCGATCATACCCGCAGCGCAATTCACTCTAAGCTCCGCACAAGTACAGTTGCAGAACTTCAATACGGCACCGACATCTAAAATGGATGTCAATGTGCAATTAAACATTGGTAGTGGACAATTAAGTGCGCAAGGAGCGGTACAGCTTGATACCTCGAATACTACTTTGCAGATACATCTGAATGGTTTTCCACTTCCTTCACTACAAAACTACATTGCACAAACCACTGATATCATTCTTTATAGTGGCACACTTAACAGTGATGGTAATTTTATTTATAAAGGCAACGCTGCAACCCAATCTCCACTGATCCAGTACACCGGCACTGCGGAGGTAAATAATTTTTCCACACACGACAAGGCTGCGGGCGGTGACTTTATCAAGTGGAAACAGTTGCAATTGCAATCGTTGCGCTATGCCATGGCTCCCGATCAACTTAACATTGATAAAATCGTTGCGCGTGGATTGTATGGCCGCATGGCAATCAATGCAGATACAACAACCAATGTGCAACACGCTTTACGACTACCCACTAACAAGAACGAGAGTACGTCAAGAAGTGATGTAACGCTTGAAACCAAAGCAGTAACTCCTGCGATCAAAATCCAGATTGCCAAAGTGATAGTAGAAAATGGCGCTGCGGATTTTTCAGACGACTCCATCCAACCCTCCTTCTCTGCAGGCATTGAGAATTTAAATGGTGAAATCACAGGACTTTCCACCAATAACACTTCTCGTGCCAGCGTCAAATTAGAAGGCAGTGTCGATAACTACGCGCCTGTTTCCATCAACGGCGATGTAAACTTTCTTGCAGCCTCTGCGTTCAGCGATCTGTCCATGGAATTTCGGAATATTGATTTGACCAGTTTCAATCCTTATTCTGGAAAATTTGCTGGTTACAATATTGAAAAAGGCAAGCTTGCCACAACGCTGCACTATTCCATCGTCGATCGCAAGCTCGATGCACAACATCATATTGTGGTCGATCAACTGGAATTCGGTAAGGCAACCGACAGCAAGGATGCAGTATCGTTGCCGGTCAAACTGGCAGTTGCGTTGCTTAAAGATCGTAATGGCATTATTGAACTGGATCTTCCAGTCAGCGGCAGCTTGGACGATCCGGAGTTTCACGCCGGTTCCATTATCTGGCGAGCATTAAAGAATCTGTTGATCAAAGTTGTAAGCTCGCCGTTCTCCGCACTGGGTTCATTGTTTGGCGGCAATAGTGATGAACTAGCCTTTGTTGAATTTGCGCCAGGCTCTGCATTGTTGTCAGAAGTTGAAAAGGACAAGCTCAACAAACTATCGCATGCGTTAGTGGAACGTCCGCAACTTAAACTGGATATTCCCGGAACGACGGTTGTGGACGCGGATATTCAGGCATTGTCGAAAATGGCTTTTGACACGGCATTGGCAAAGTATTTATCTAACACATCATCTGCAACACCACAGCAACGTCTCGAGGCTTTGACTTCACTGTATAAAGAAAAGACCGGCAAGCTGCCTGAGTTTTCTGCTGTTGCAGACAAAAAAGCCGATGTCACTGCTGAGCGTATTACTGCAATACAAAAACAATTACTGGCAATATTTACCATTAGCAACGATGACCGCGACAATCTGGCGGACCAACGTGCCGGGGCGGTCGAGGCACAATTACTTAGTAACAGTGAGTTGTCTGCAGATCGCCTCTATAAAGTGACAACGGATCATTCGATAAAGTCATCTTTGGAGGTAGTGAGAATGGAGTTGAAACTGGAGTAAGCTTCAATCGTTATGATTGAATCTCGGGAGAGTGTTGCATGACTCACATTGTCATTGTGGGCGCGGGCTTCGCCGGTTTGAATGCCGCAAAAATTTTTGCGAATCAACGTAACGTAAATGTCACATTGATTGATCGTGAAAATCATCATCTATTTCAGCCATTGCTGTATCAAGTGGCGACAGCAGGTTTAAGTCCGGCAGAAATTGCCGCACCCGTGCGTGGGATATTGTCATCTGCTCGCAATGTAAAAGTGCTGATGGCAAATGCGACCGGCGTTCAATTGTCGGCACAGATGTTAGAAACAGACATGGGTTCATTGCACTATGATTATTTATTGCTTGCCTGTGGCGCCACGCATGCTTACTTTGGTCATGACGAATGGGAAACACATGCACCAGGATTGAAGTCGCTATCGCAAGCAACGGAAATTCGTTCACGAATATTACGTGGCTTTGAACTTGCAGAAAGCACTGACGATTTGAGTGTGCAACGCAGCGCACTGACTTTTGTGGTGGTGGGCGGTGGCCCAACGGGCGTCGAGCTTGCAGGCGCCATCGGTGAAATGAGCCGCTATACATTGGCACGTGATTTTCGCAAGATCGATCCAAGAGTCGCGCGCATTATTTTGATTGAAGCAGGTCCGCGCATCCTGCCAGCTTTTGGTGAAAAGCTTGCAGCACGTGCAGTGCGCGATCTGGAAAGCTTGGGTGTACAGGTGTGGATAAATTCGCGCGTAACCAATATCGGCGAGCATGTCATTCAAGTTGGCAATGAAACATTAAACGCAAATACGATCTTATGGGCGGCAGGCGTACGTGCATCGCCA
>JAICKZ010000131.1 GCA_025927665.1 Steroidobacteraceae bacterium
TAAGTTGTAGAGGCGACTTAATGTTAGATCGCTTTATATTCTGTGATCAATGCGACCAATTTTAATTAAGAAGAGGATACTAACAAGGTGAGGCAGATGCCTCACCTCATGATTGAAGTATTAGGACTTCTTTTCCAAACTCTTGAATTCTTTTTCCAGATCATCCTTGCCAATTGCGCCCGGTATGCGGCTACCATTTTCAAAAATCAGCGTAGGGGTGCCAGTTACTTTCAATTTTTCACCCAGCTGTCTTAACGTTTCCATCTGACTGGTGTTACAGGCAGTGGCAGGTGTGTCCTTTTGATTTAACATCCAATCGTGCCATGCCGCCACGCGATCTTTGGCACACCACACCTGTTTGGCTCGTTCAGTCGAGCCGGGATGTAATCCTTCAAGCGGAAACAAAAAGGTATATACGGTGACGTTATCAACATCGCGTAATGTCTTTTCGAAACGTGTGCAGAAAGGACAGTGGGGGTCCGCGAATACCGCTATCTTACGGCTGCCATCGCCTTTGACTTCTTTTAATGCCAAATCGAAAGGCAGCGTTTTGAAATCAACCTGATTCAAGGCATTCCAACGTTTTTCGGTGAGGTCCTCGCGAGTCTTGGTGTCCATCACCTTGCCGTAAAATAAGTAGTCGCCAGTTTTGTCGACATAAAATATTTCACCGTCGGTAACCACTTCGTAGAAAAATGGCCACTGCGATGGCGCGATCTTGTCGATATGGATCTTTGGCAGGCGCGCTTCCAAAGTTTTTTGCAACTGCATAACTTCAGTTGTTTGATCCGCAGGCTTTGCCGTGTCTGCAAAGGAAGTCGTACTTAATAACCATAACAACGCGGTACCGATGCTTAAAGTCAGTGTATTCACAATGTCACCATCTAAACGTTTGGAATTGCGCTACGTTACCAGAGTTACATGGCCAATGTGTAACGCCAGGTATAAATTTCTGGTTTTTAATAGTTCCCCTTAAGCAGGGATTGCGCATACTTCTTCATTCTTAATATCCCTACGGCAAGATGGCTGCGTGCCGTACTGCATCCTGGCAATCGAATCTCGGACACTTGCACGAATATATTACCCTGTGTAATATTACCGAACTGAAATATTCACGGTGAAATTGTGTTTGCGTTAACCCAGCAAATTACAGACATTGAAACTACGTTGAACAATCTGCAAAAGCGGGTCGATAATTTCCCCGTTACTGAAATTTTGATTTCGCGCATGTTAATCAATCTGGGACGAGAGATCAGCTTTCATTTGGATCAGCGACTTCGCCCATTTGGTCTCAGCGAATCGGAATTCAAAGTGTTGATGTCGATCTATGCTTCGCCGGACAGTGTTGTCAATCCAGGTGAGCTATGTGCAGGTACAGGCCAAAGTCCAGCAAATATCACCCGTCTTACTGATTCATTGGTGGAGCGTGAATTGATTTCG
This sequence comes from Steroidobacteraceae bacterium, assembly GCA_025927665.1. Classification (GTDB taxonomy): domain Bacteria; phylum Pseudomonadota; class Gammaproteobacteria; order Steroidobacterales; family Steroidobacteraceae; genus CAILZL01. The sequence goes on from JAICKZ010000131.1 coordinate 1,441, forward strand.
CGTGTTCCAGACGAGCAAGATAGGCGCAGATTGGTGTTGCAACTCACGTCACAAGGAACGGCATTGATTAAAAAACTGATGCCGCTGTCGATTGATCGTGCGCGCAAGAACTATCGCGATTTTTCCAGAACCGAACTGAAAAAACTATTGACCGATCTCAAACAGTTGGCTGCCACGATAGATCGTGACAACGAAGTTGCTGCAAGCAAGAAGGTCATTAATGGATAACATATCGTTGATTCGCCAGTATTGGTGGCGACGCATGAGTGCTTTTTTGCCAGCACTATTGCTGGCTGCATGTGTAGCTCCGCCTGCGATGCATACAGCAAAGTTAAGAGATCAAGCGCCGTTGCCAGTGAGCAGCAATACTGCAAGTTCGGGCAATGGTGGTCAGTGGCCTGCCGCAAATTGGTGGACGCAATACCAAGATGAGACATTGACGGCGTTAATCACACAAGCATTAAAGGGCGCGCCTTCGCTTAGCAGTGCGGAAGCACGCTTTACAACGGCACGCGAGACAGTGCGATTGGTGGACGCGGATGGATTGCACATTGACGCTTCTGGCGATGTTTCGCGTCAGCGCTTGAGCGACAATGGCCTGTTTCCGCCGAAAATTCTGGGGTTTAACTGGTACAACCAGGCAGATCTTGGATTGCGTGGCAGCTATGAATTCGATTGGTGGCATAAACGCAGTGACAATGTTGCAGCGGCGATAGATGACGCTCATGCAACGCAAGCACAGCGTGACGCTGCCGCGATGAGTATAAGTGTGTCCATCGCACAAAGTTATTTTGGTTGGCAGGCAGATCAAGCACAAATAAGTATTCTTGAACAACAACAGCAGTTCGCTGAAAAACGTCGCGATATTATTAAGGCGCGCGTTGCAGCAGAGTTGGAACCCATTGATGGCGTTTACTCAGCCGATGCTGAAATAGCAGCGCTGCACGAAGCAATTGTCGGTGGTCAATATTCAGCACAGCTGCGACGAGTTGCCATCGCCGCGTTGATGGGTGTCAGCGTGGATGCGCTACCTGCATTCACCGCACATTCACTTCCTACTATCGCAACACAATTGCCTGACAATGTCAGCATTGACTTGCTTGCACGTCGAGCGGACATCAGTGCCAGTCGTTCGCAAGTTGAAGCCGCTCAACAAAGATTGCATGCGGCACGCGCCGATTTTTTTCCTGATATCAGTATCAACGCATTAGCCGGATTATCCAGTATTGAATTGAGCAAACTGTTAGAAACCGGAAGCGCCGTGCCTTCAATTGGATTTGCAGTGCACTTACCTATATTTGATGCAGGTCATTTGCGTGCGCAATATGGTTTGCGTGGCGCGCAGGTGAACGCCGCAATTAATACTTACAACGAAACTGTTGTGAATGCCGCGCGTGAAGTAGCCATGTACACTGTGCAATTGCAACAACTTGCAGCGCAACGTACTGAACGCGAAAAGCAACGTAATGCAGCAAGTAACTTGTTTGATATTGCGGTGGCTCGTAATCAACAAGGTTTGTCAGATGCGCGGGCCCGGCTAATGGCGTCACAATCATTACAACAGCAACTGTTGGCATTGGTCAATCTTGACGCCGCCACTATCACCGCTCAACTCAATTTGATTTTAGCATTGGGTGGCGGTTATCAAGCAACGAATGATCACATCGCCCTCAATCAATCAGTTAGTGATCAAACAGCCGGTGCCTTATCTACCCGTACGGATGCAGCGTTGGCTGCTGCGAGAAATTAAGTGAGTTCAAGTTATGAGTGAAGCTGCTAACTCTTCGGATGTCTCCAAGCCTGATGACGTGTCTGGAAATGGTAATGGAAATGGCAAGCGTAATCGCTTGCTGTTGATCATCACTGCTGTATTCGTTGTATTAGGTATCGCTGCTTTTCTTTGGTGGTGGCTGGTGCTCACGCAGCGCGAGCGTACCGATGATGCTTATGTGGGTGGTAACCAGGTCGCCGTATCTGCGCAAACATCAGGTAATGTCGTGTCAGTTAGTGCCGATGAAAATCAATTAGTCAATGCGGGGCAGGTGTTGGTGACGCTTGATAGTACCGATGCAAAATCAGCCCTTGATAAAGCATCCAGTGCGCTGGCACAAAGTGTTCGTCAATTCCGCCAATTGAAAGAACAAGCTGCATTATTTGACGCAGCGATTGCCAGTCGTGAACTGGATGTTCAACGAGCACAGGAAGATTTGCAGCGACGTGAGCCATTGTTGGCTCAGCAAGCAATTGCCGAAGAAGATTTGCGTCATGTTCGCGATGTAGTGGCTCAAGCCAAAAGCGCATTACAACAAGCGCAGCATCAAGCTCAGGCCGCGCACGCGTTGGTTGATGGTACTAATGCATATGATAATCCTGCGGTGATGCAAGCGCGAAATACTTATATTGACGCGTGGATTGCATTACAACGCACTACTATCGTCGCGCCCATCACTGGCCATGTTGTACAGCGTACTGTGCAACCTGGGCAACGTGTTCAACCCGGGCAGCCTCTATTAAGCGTGATTCCTTTGGACACGGTGTGGGTAGATGCCAACTTCAAAGAAGTGCAATTGCGCAATTTACGCATTGGTCAAACTGCAGAAGTGAAAACTGATTTGTACGGCAGTGATGTCATTTTCCGCGGTAAGGTCAGTGGAATTGGCGCGGGTACCGGTGCAGCATTTGCACTCTTGCCCGCACAAAATGCATCGGGTAATTGGATCAAGGTCATTCAACGCGTGCCGGTACGGATTGCCCTGGATGCAGATCAAGTCGCCAAATATCCACTGCGAATTGGGTTATCAACGGTGGTGACGGTAGATACACATGATCGCAGCGGTTCGACTTTGCCACAGGGTCCAACCAGCAAAAGTTCGGACACGCATATTTACGAATTAGATGCCACTCAGGCTGAAGCGCAGGCCGATGCCATCATTAACAAACAGTTGTAAGAATTGAGCTTTTGATTCCATGGCAAGCAGCGACCAACCACAGCGTAGTGCCGATGGTGAGTTTCCACCATTGCATGGCGCGCAACTGGCACTTCTAACCATCGCAGTTGCTGCGGCTACTTTTATGGAAGTGCTCGATACGACGATTGTCAATGTATCGGTGCCGGCGATTGCTGGCAGTTTGGGTGTTAGTCCTGCCGAGGGAACTTGGACAGTAAGTTCTTATTCGCTCGCTGCTGCCATCATGCAGCCATTAACCGGCTGGATCGGTAGACGGTTTGGTGAAGTACGCACCTTCGTCACCTCCATGTTGTTGTTTGTCGCGTTCTCTGCATTGTGTGGTTTTGCTACGAGCATGGATATGTTGGTGGTTGCACGCCTGATGCAGGGCTTGGTATCGGGACCAATGGTCGCCATTGCACAAGCTTTGTTGTTACGAAATTTTCCACCGGAAAAGCGTGGCATGGCGATGGGTTTGTGGGCAATGGTCGTAATCGTTGCGCCGATCTTCGGTCCGATACTGGGCGGCTGGATCACCGATAATTTGTCGTGGCCATGGGTGTTCTATATCAACCTTCCCATTGGTTTGTTGGGCGCATGGGTGACATGGAGTATTCTTAAAAAGCGTGAATCCAAAAAAATTGTTGTACCCATTGATGGCATAGGTTTGATGCTGTTGGTTATCGGCGTGGGATGCTTACAGTTCATGTTGGATAATGGCAATGAGAAGGATTGGTTCGGCTCTCCGGAAATCCTTGCGACCGCTGCGATCGCGATAATTGCGTTGGTTTATCTAGTCGTATGGGAGTTGACCGATAAACATCCGGTACTGGATTTATATTTGTTCAAAGAACGAAATTTTTTGGTGGGCACGTCTGCCATCAGTTTGGGATACTTCGCTTTCTTCGGTGTCAATGTGGTGTTTCCATTATGGTTGCAAACCACGCTGGGATACAACGCATCCACGGCGGGATTGGCAATGGCGCCGATTGGTATATTCGCTATTTTTATGGCCCCCGTTATTGGCGCTAACATTCAACGCATCAATTTACGTGTGGCTGCCTCATGTGCTTTTCTAATCTTCAGCATCGGAATGATCTGGGTCGCGGGGCTTAATGAGCAAGCCAGCTTCTGGCAGTTGTCTTCGCCGCGTTTGTGGCAGGGACTGGGTATTCCTATGTTCTTCCTGCCGCTCAATGCAATTTTGATGTCGCATATCAAACCGAATGAACTCGCTGCTGCGTCGGGACTGTTCAATTTTCTACGAACCATTGCCGGCAGTATTTCCACGGCGATGTCGGTATATTTGTTGAATCATCGCACCGATGTGCATCACACCGTACTTACTGAACATGTGCGTACTGATTCAGTCGGTTGGCAACATGCGCAACAAGCATTGCATTCTCTAGGATGGTCGGATACCGGAACGCTGGCTTATGCAGAGCGTGTCATTAATCAACAGGCTTCTACTCTGGCGGTGAATGATATCTATTCACTATTCGCGGTTATTTTTCTGTTACTGATTCCACTGGTGTGGTTGGCTAGGCCGCCATTTGGTGCGCGTATGGGCGGCGGACATTAAACTTGGTTCTCATCTCATATGTTCACTCATATGCTTACCAGCATAATTGTCCAGCGGTTGGGTACGAACTCCGTGTGCAGCCAATTCCGTTATTGCGCAATATGCTTCAAGTCGCAGTTTAAGTAGTTATCACGGATGGCCAGCCTGAGTTGTTGTTTTTTTATTCAAGATTACGACAAAAGGCACCTTAAGCATCATTCAGTGGCCTCTTGATGCGGTAAAAAAACCACAAAACTATTTACAAGTGCAAAATAACCACGTACTCTCCGCAACACAGAAAGGTGGAGAAGCGGGGGATTGCTGCAGCAAATGCTGCGCATTGATCTGATAGCTCGGTAAAGATTGAGCCATGCTCGATTACAAATGTCTAAAGACGTACTGAAAGCTGATCAGGGGGATGTTGAGGGGCGAACAGCTGAGAAACAAAATTATTCAGGCTGTTGACTGATATGAAGAAATAAAATTTAAATTTGGAAAAGGCCCCGTAACCGGGGCTTTTTTTTGCCTGTTTGTCAGTAAGGATAATACCATTGGCTTTCTCCATATTTCGTCCGTGTATCCTGCAATCTTTGATCGACATAATCTTCCATCATCAACATGAGGATAGGGCATGACTGTTCGCAAATATATTGCCATCTGTTTACTGATTGGAGTGATGACCACGACGTCCGTAACTGACGGCGCTTTATCAACGCTGGGAGGTCAAACAATTCACCAAACCTTCAAGGACGACAAAGTAGCAGCTCTGATCAAAGCCGCTGTTGCTGGCGACGAAAAGAAAGTGGCCTTGCTGGCATCACAAGGTGTGAACATCAACATGATGGCGGAGAATGGTGCCACGCCATTAATGTGGGCGCTCAATTCTCGAAATCACAAGAGTGTGGAAGCATTACTCAAAGCCGGTGCCGATCCGAACTTGCTGTCCGATAAGATCGGCATGTCGCCAATGAACTTTGTGCCGATGGGTGATGATGTCGAGCTACTCCGCTTGCTGCTGAAGTATGGTGGCAACCCAAATCATCCTGGGCAAGGAAGGATTGAGGAACTCCCTCTGTCGCAGGCAGCACATTTTGGAAGAATAGAAAATATTAGACTGTTGCTGGATGCAGGTGCGGAAATTAATAGCCACGATCAATTTAACGAATCAGCAGCAAGCTCATCGGTCGACCTAGGGAACTTTGAGACCACTGCTTTCTTGATAGAGCATGGGTTCAATTACAACTTAGTTTACCTGGCAAGAAGCGTAAAAATCCGGCAAGTTCCGCCGAACTCAGACGCACAGCGTTGGAAAGATAAAGTGTTGCAGATGTTGAAAGAGCGCGAAGTGGAAATCAAATGATGCTGGGAGCCCGGAATAGGAAGCTGCTGTTGTCACGAGTATTGGGTTTTTCTCTTCGTCACTGTCGATTCACCATAGTGTGAACATTTCTGTTCCTTCAAGCTTTCAGTAGTTCTTTGGGTTGAGTAATCTTCGACTCGCCAGTTACTGTTCCAGACGCTACTCTGTAGTCGTTTAATTCTTGAGTGAAAGCATGAAGACCAGAATCAAGTGGGTTCAAGATGTAATGTTTATCGGTGAGACCGGTACCGGTCATGCCGTGGTCATGGACGGAGCACCTGACTCAGGTGGTCGCAACTTAGGTCCACGGCCCATGGAAATGTTATTGGTTGGGCTCGGTGGTTGTAGCGCATTTGATGTGGTGATGATCTTGAAGCGTGGGCGCGAGAAAATTATCGATTGCGTGGTGGAAATCGATGCTGAGCGCGCCGACAGCGATCCCAAGGTATTCACACAAATCAAAATGCATTACATCGTTACGGGTACTAATCTTGATAAGAGCAAGGTAGAACGTGCGATCAAACTTTCCACTGAAAAATATTGTTCTGCCAGCGCCATGTTGGGTGCAATGGCAACCATCACTCATGATTTTGAAGTACGAGTAGTCAGCAACACATGACGGTGCAATTTGATTTTCGAGATCTGGAATTATTTGCTGCGGTTGCTGAAGCGGGCAGCATTACCAAAGCAGCGGAACGCGCACACACCGTTGCGTCTGCAGTTAGCAAACGTTTATCAGAACTGGAAATTCAATTCGGAACTCCATTGTTAGTGCGCGGCGCCAAAGGTGTGGAACTAACTTCTGCTGGACACGTGTTGCTGGTTAAGGCGCATGCATTGTTGTATCAGGCCGATCAATTAACCAGTGAGTTAAAGCAGCATGCATCCGGCGCGCGCGGGCAAGTTCGAGTGTTTGCAAATATTTCCGCCATCGTTGAATTTTTGCCAGCTGAACTTGCCAGCTTTCTTAAGCAGCATCCGGAAGTGCACGTGCATCTCGAAGAGCATGTGAGCAGCAATATTGCACAGGCTGTTGCAGATAATCGTGCTGATCTAGGAATAGTGAGTGAACTGCCCACGATTGATGGATTGGTTACCACATCGTTTCGCGATGATGAACTGGTCATCATCATGCAGCCTGATGATGTATTGGCGGTGCAGTCGCAGTTGGGATTGCGGCAAATCGTTGATCGTCCATTTGTGGGACTGCACGCCGAAAGTTCATTGCGCCACTTGCTCAGTCGTGCCGCTGCAGAGTTGGGCAAAGATATTCAATTGCGCATTCAAGTCACCAGCTTCGATGCTGTATGTGCCATGGTGGCCGCGGGACTTGGCGTAAGCATTGTGCCGCGTGCAGCCAGTTCTCCATACGTGCAGTCACTACGATTGGTGGCCATTCCCTTGACGGATAATTGGGCTAGGCGCCAATTGTTTTTATGTACTCGA
>JAICKZ010000285.1 GCA_025927665.1 Steroidobacteraceae bacterium
CTATCTGACACCAGTAACATATCTTAGATCCAGCAGTTGATTAAAGGTATTGGGCAGTATAAATTGTTTTACTCATCTGCAAATATCCAGGACATTGAGATAAATGCCAAATCATATGAACAGAAAACAAATGAGACCAAATTGACAATAGTAAGTTAGCATCGCATAAGCAAAAATTGCGAGTGCATTAATTTTCAGATAGATTCTGACATTGGCATGTTAACCATCATGCTGACTTGTATCTTGCAGTAGATGCACCAACCCACGTAACTCGTCCCACGCCATATCTGATACTGCACAATATTCCACATCATTGGATTTCCAGAAGATCATATGATAGCCGTGACGGCTAATATCACGAGTAATGACTTGACGATCATGAGCCCAACTAAATACATTGATCATATGTAGTCCATGTTGATAAACCACAACGGCAGTATGTTGATGTCCAACATCATCTACACGTCCACCAATCAGTTTGTATCCGTCCAATTCGAAATCTGCAACGGCAGGTGAAAAATCCACACGGCCAGCAAACCAGGGCTTCACTGTATGTCTGTCCGTAGACTCCACGTCAATCAAGTGCGAAGTCATAAGCGAATGGACATGAGCATTCAGCACTTCATCGGCGAGACGATTGGTCGGCGAAGCAAGTAGCAATAGCGTCAGCATTGCAGCAACCGCAGTTACACCCATGCCACTCAATGCTCCCCACCAGAAAGGCTTTGATTGACGCGACGATTTGGTCGCATTTCGCGCACGCGTTGTTATTTGCTCTTCTTCAAGTGTTTTGGCAATGCGAGCACGCAACTGACTTGAAGCGCGAAAATTAGATAAGTCTTTACGCAATGCGTCACGACTTTGCCGCAAATCTTGCAGCAAAGAACGGCATTCTTCACAATTCATCAGATGCTTTTCCTTATTAACGGCGGCCGTTGCATCCATCTCGCCGTCGAAATAAGCATGTACACGCAGTGATTCAGCGCACGGCATAGGTCTCTCCTTTAATCTGTTTATGCCATTGTTCTTTTAATGCCAGTCGCGCTCGCGCCAACCGTGACATCACAGTGCCAATGGGAATACTCATTAACGTAGCCATTTCGCGATAACTCATGTCCTCCAATTCTCGTAATATCAACACTTCACGATATTCTTCAGGTAACGCAGCCATTACCTGATCCAAAACACGTCCCGTGTCTGCAGTGATTGCATGCTCCTCGGGATTGTCAATGGCGACTATCATTTCACTGTCTTCATCATTCAGCTCATCGGGTAACGGCACAGCGGAACGGCGCAATTGCTGTGTGTACGCTGAACGATGACAGTTTCTAACAATGGTCAGTAGCCACACTTTTGCATCAACACCTCGTAGGCTGTCTAACGCACGAAACGCACGCAGCATGGTTTCCTGAACCAAATCATCTGCATCACTAGGCGATTGAGATAACCAACGCGCAAAACGATACGCCGCATCCAAGTGCGGAAGAACCTGCGCTTCAAAGCGACGAATCTTTTCATCCATGGGGATGCGTAATAGTCAGTGCCACTGTGTCACCTGTTCCAACTACCAGATCAAGACCAACAGGGCATCAACTTTATTCCCGGCTAGCATCACTAACTGACGATATCAGTTATATCCTGATAGTTATATTTCGATATTTACTTATACCACGAACTTGTTTTGTGGCAGCCCAGGAGTATCGACGCGCACTCTGAACAGTCCACCCGCCAGAGGCTGTTCTTTGCGTTGCTCATCCGTCAAACCAATCCATGCTGAAGTGATATACATATTCCGTAAATCCTCAGCGCCAAATGCCACTTTAGTACAATTGGCGACGGGCAACTTGATCACTTCGAGTAACTTGCCCTGTGGTGAGTAGCAATGTACCCCCCAGCCGCCAAACATAGCAATCCAAATATTACCAGCGGAATCCACAACGGGGCCATCTGGATAACATCCGGCTTCTTCAATGCGCAAGAATACGCGACGATTGTTGAGCATGCCACGTGCGTCAAGATCGAACGCATACACCAGCTGTTTCAATGTATCAACATGATACATTGTCAGGCCAGCGGGACACATCGCAGGACCATTGGTAATGACGTAGTCCATATCACAGCGTTTTATTTGATGATCACTAAAACAATACAATGAACCTACTGCCTTCGTTTGATTGTTATCCATAGTGCCAAACCAGAGCCGCCCTTTTGTATCGACATATCCATCATTTAAACGATTATGTTTGAACTCACCATCCACACGCACACGCAAAGTGAAAGAACTGGTCGCTGGATCGAATTCATATAATCCGGACTTAAGACCACAAATAAACTTACCATCACTTGTCGGAAAGATAAATGCCGCGAGTTCAGGAGTATTCCAACTCTTGTGCTCACCGGTTGGCTCATGAAAGTGGTGAATGCGCTTATTCTGAATATCTACAAACCAGAGAGCCTGCTCGTCAGCAGACCACATTGGACCTTCACCGAGTTGTGCCGCGAGTGGCCATACACATTCGATCTGGCGGCTCATTTGATTAGTGCCTGTGTAACGTAATTCTTTATCATTCTAAGCGATACTATTATTTGAGTAAGCTACGTTTTACCAAATTGCGCATTAACTCGCCAATACCTATATTCCACGGCGGCGCTTGTTTACATGAAGTAACTTTGTTCTCGATCATTCCTAATCGAGTTGATGCAACACGAACGATATCGCCTTGCTTATGAGTAAAGCCGCGGCCTGCGGCATCACGATCCTTGGTGGGAGCAAACATCGTGCCGCAAAACAAGGCCAGGCCATCTGGATATTGATGTTGCGCAATGGTTTGCTTCACCAACTCCAAAGGATCACGACTGATTAACGACATCGAGCTTTCGCCTGTGAGACTAAAACCATCATCACCAATCACTTCCAAGGTGACTACAGCACGACGAACATCATCAATGGTGAATTGATCGTCAAACATTCTTATAAAAGGACCAATGGCACATGATGCATTGTTGTCCTTGGCTTTGCCCAACAGTAACGCGCTTCGACCTTCAATATCGCGTAGATTCACGTCATTACCCAATGTTGCACCCAGTACCTTTCCGCGCGAGTCACACGCCAACACAATTTCTGGTTCTGGATTGTTCCAGACGGAATCATCACGCACACCAATCCAATCGCCATGGCCTACCGATGACAATACGGGCGCTTTGGTAAACACTTCAGCATCGGGGCCAATAGCCACTTCAAGATACGGCGACCACAAACCATCCGCAATCAATGCCTGCTTCAGCTTCATTGCAGCCTCAGAACCTGGTTTTACCGTATGGATATCTCCACCCATACGCTTTTGTAATGCATCACGAATCAGTAAGGCCTTGGTAGCATCACCTCGCGCACGTTCTTCGATTACGCGTTCAACAGTTGAGATAGCAAAAGTGACGCCGCATGCCTTGATGCATTGCAAATCGATTGGCGCTAACAATCTTGAGCGTGATTGATTGGCATATTCAGGCAGGGATGAGATGGAATACTTCGATAGCACTTCATCCAATGAGCCTATATCAATACCCGTTACAACAGCATTCCACTGATTCAACAACTGCGACACGGTCGGAACATGCATCGATACATCGTGAACCCGACCCTTGCTTATAACAACGGGTGTTGGACCCTCTTCAGTCTGAAGACGTCCAATCAATGTAGCGTGCTGCCAATCTGCGGGTAAAAAACGAAAGCTCATTTTCTTGCCTGTGATCATTGCGAAGACTATGACCGCATTACTTGCAAATTCGATCCAACATTGAAGTCAGATGCGGATCGTTATCAGGCACCTGTAATCCACGTGCTCTCATACGAGCTTCCAAACCTGAAGGCTCTGCAGATAAAGCCGGATTGAAGTCGCTGCGATATGGCATTGCCTTTTCCGCTTGCTCCAGTGTAATAAATTGCACACCTTTCGATTTATATAAGGC
>JAICKZ010000264.1 GCA_025927665.1 Steroidobacteraceae bacterium
ACAGGCACCGCACAAAAATTAGTTAACGGTGCATACTCAAGCGATTCACATATCGCCAGCTTTGGTGGTGTGGTACCTGCAACGCATCCAAAGATCGCCTGTGTGGTAGTGATCAATGAACCGCGTGATGGAACTTACTACGCCACGACCGTAGCAGCGCCAGTATTTTCGAACATTGCTTCTGGTGCATTGCGTTTGTTAGCGGTGCCGCCAGATGATTTGCAGAATGTTCCCGCTGCAACACTGGTGCAAACTGGAGTCACTCCATGAGTGCTGCGCGTAATATGCAGTATCAATATCTAACTCTGCGCGAGTTATTGCAAGGTATCGTTGATGATGCGGCGCTAGCACAAGTACTTGCGTTACCAGTTCACAACATCACATTGAACAGCCGCGATGCGAAGTCCGGCAGTGTTTTTATCGCAATTCCTGGCTTACGAGCACATGGTATCGACTATGCAACACAGGCCATTGCTAATGGCGCTAGCGCAGTGTTGTGGGAACCGGTGGTCGGCCGCAAGATGCCAACCAATCCACGTGCTGAGATCATTGCAATTCCGCAACTCTCGATGTTACTTGGCGAGATTGCGAATCGATTTTATGGTGAACCGTCACATACCATGCGCATTGCCGCAGTGACAGGCACTAATGGCAAGAGCACGACGGCTTATTTAATCGCTGACGCGGCACAGCGTTGCGGCATTACGGCAGGATATTCTGGCACTGTCGGATACGGCGCAATCAATAATCTCAAGACTTCAACTCATACCACGCCTGATGTGATCAATGTGCATCGACAGCTGGCAGAAATCCACGATATGGGCGCGCAAGCAGTAGGCATGGAAGTGTCATCGCATGCATTGCATCAACATCGCATTGATGCAGTAAAGATTGATACTGCCGTGTTCACCAATCTAACTCGTGATCATCTTGATTATCATGGCAGCATGCAAGCGTATGGAGAAGCTAAAGCTGAGTTATTACAACATCCAGGTTTGTGTCATGCGGTGATTAATGCCGACGATGCATTTGGTCGCGAATTGCTATCGCGTTCTAATGCTGCAAGTGTTACCACTGCATATGGCTGTGATTTATCGTTTGATTACAAACAAGTATTAAAGGCTCAGTCAATCGAGTTGAGCGCCAACGGTTTGCAGTTACGCATCACTGGTAGTTTTGGCGAGGCAACTTTGCATTCATCATTACTCGGTCGCTTCAATGCATATAACATACTTGCAACCTTGGCTGTGTTGCTTGGATGGAATGTGGACTTGTCCAACGCGATTGCGGCGTTGGAACAAGCCAGTGCGCCGCCGGGTCGTATGGAAAGCCATCATGGTGCAACAGGAAAACTGGTGGTCATAGATTATGCGCATACACCGGATGCATTGGAAAAAGCATTGCAGGAATTAAAAAGTTACAACCGTGGAAAATTGATTTGTGTCTTCGGTTGTGGTGGTAATCGTGACGCTGGAAAGCGCGTGCAAATGGGTGCGATCGCTGAACGCTTCGCTGATCGAATCATTCTTACCAACGATAATCCACGCTATGAAGATCCACAGCAAATTATTGCTGGCATCCAGCGGGGTATCAAGGATCACAGTAAAGTAATAGTTGAACGCGATCGTGCCCTGGCAATTCAACGCGGCATTGAACTCGCGAGTGCGCAAGATATTGTGCTGGTCGCAGGCAAAGGACATGAGGATTATCAAATCGATGGTGATATCACTACACACTTCAGCGATCGCGAAGTAGTGCAGGCATGTTTGCGAGGCTGTACATGAACGCCGCGCAAAATCTCATACCTCAATTTACCACTGCCAGTCTTGCGAGTTGTGTGAGCGGACGCTTGCTCGGTGCGGATGTGGAGTTCACTTCTATTTCTACCGATTCGCGTACGCTTGAAAAAAATGCTTTGTTTGTCGCTTTAGAAGGCCCCAACTTCGATGGCCATGAATATATCGCAGCAGCGATGGAACGAGGTGCAGTAGCGGCATTGGTATCACAAGAATTAAACGTACCGATACCGCAAGTGCTGGTGGCCGATGTGCTCACGGGACTTAGCGAGTTCGCGCATGCATGGCGTCGTCAATTTACATTTCCGGTCATTGGTGTGACCGGTAGCAATGGCAAGACCACCACCAAGGAAATGGTCGGCAGCATCATGAACCAACTTGGCAGTTCGCTGATTACCAGTGGCAATTTTAATAATCATATTGGCGTACCGCTGACATTACTGACATTGAACTCAACGCATGAATCAGCTGTGATTGAAATGGGGGCCAATCATCGTGGTGAGATTGCTGCGTTATCGAAAATTGCGCAACCCAATATTGGAATCGTCACCAATGCCGGTGAAGCTCATCTTGAAGGTTTCGGCGGCATCGAAGGTGTAGTCATAGGCAAAGGTGAGTTGTACCTGGCCTTACCAGAAAATGGTGTGGCCATTATCAACGCAGATGATGTGCATGCGGATTACTGGCGCGCACATTGTGCCGCGAACAATTTGTTAAGCTTTGGTATAGACGCGGGTGCTGATTTTAATGCCAAGGATATTGCAGTTCACAAAGACTGCAGCCAATTTGAATTGAATACACCCCATGGTGTTATTTCCATTCAATTGCAGTTGGCTGGAAAACATAACGTACGCAATGCAACCGGTGCAGCCGCAGCTGCGTATGCCGCAGGCGCAACCTTGGAACAGATTCAAGCGGGGTTAAACGGTGTGCGCGCAGTAAAGGGAAGATTACAAATAAAATCAGCTATGAATGGCGCTGCATTGATAGATGATTCTTACAATGCAAATCCAAGTTCAGTACGTGCTGGCATTGATGCCATGCAAGTATTACCTGGTCAACATTGGCTGGTGATGGGTGACATGCTGGAACTTGGCAACGACGCATCAACATTACATACACAATGCGGTGTCTATGCGAAGAACGCTGGCATTGACCGTTTGTTCACGGTCGGTGCGTTGGCGCAACATGCGGCAAATGCTTTTGGTGAAGACGCGCAGTGGTTTACATCATTGGATGCACTGATCGAATCATTGCAAAAAATAATTACATCCGACGTGGTGATATTAATCAAAGGTTCGCGTGGTAGCCGACTTGAGCGTGTTGCCGCGGCGTTGGTTGCGAACAACGAAGCTGTCAATACCGAACGCAACGCCATAAGTTAAGCAAAGCAAACATAAAGAGAACAACCATGCTGCTATACCTAACACAATATCTCACCAAGCTGTATTCAGGCTTCAATGTTTTCAATTATCTGACGTTGCGTGCCATTCTCGCAGCAATCACGGCATTGTTGATTTCATTTATTGCAGGCCCACTGATGATTCGTGCATTCACGGCAAAACAAATTGGTCAACATGTTCGCAGTGACGGTCCACAATCACATCTGAGTAAGAAAGGTACTCCAACCATGGGAGGCGCATTGATATTAATCGCCATTGCCACCGGTACTTTGTTGTGGGCTGATTTGGATAATCATTTTGTATGGATTGTCATTCTCACTACTTTGGCATTCGGGTTGATCGGTTTCTGGGATGATTATTTGAAATTGGTCGTGGGCAATAGTCGTGGCCTAATAGCACGATATAAATATTTTTGGCAGACCGTCGCCGGACTGGGTTGTGCAATGGCCTTGTATATGACAGCCAGAGTTCCGGCTGAAACCGAGTTATTCGTTCCAGTGTTCAAACATGTGGCCATTCCATTGGGTGCGGGCTTTGTCGCACTCACTTACTTTGTAGTGGTGGGTACCAGCAATGCAGTGAATCTTACTGATGGCCTTGATGGTCTTGCCATCATGCCTGCAGCGATGGTCGGTGGTGCGTTAGGTATTTTTGCATGGGCCAGCGGCAACATCGTATTCGCAAACTATCTTGGCATTCCACATATACCGGGTAGCGGCGAACTGGCTGTGTTCTGTTCGTCGTTGGTGGGCGCGGGATTGGGCTTCTTATGGTTCAACACTTATCCCGCACAAGTATTCATGGGTGACGTCGGTGCGCTTGCACTAGGTGCTGCGCTTGGTGTGGTTGCAGTGGTCGTGCGTCAAGAAATTGTGTTGTTCATCATGGGCGGTGTATTTGTCATGGAAACCGTTTCAGTGATGTTACAAGTGGGTTCATTCAAGTTGCGTGGCAAACGCATTTTCAAAATGGCGCCCATTCATCATCACTTTGAATTGAAAGGTTGGGCCGAGCCCAAAGTGATCGTGCGTTTTTGGATCATCACTTTTATCCTGGTTCTTGTTGGTCTGGCGACGTTGAAGATACGCTGATGACAACAAAGCAAACCAAAAAATTGATCGTTGGATTAGGTCGTACTGGCATGTCGGTTGCGCGTTATTTACTTGCGCAAAGAATTGCATTTGTAATCACCGATAGTCGGGCCGTGCCT
>JAICKZ010000102.1 GCA_025927665.1 Steroidobacteraceae bacterium
CACAACGCCGCCGGTATCGGTAATGACTTCGCCTTCTAGTTCTCCACGACCACCGCTGATTTGACGTTTAGACCAACTAGTTTCCTTGAAATTGAGCAGCGTACCCTTAGTTAAAAACTCTTTCAACGCCGCTTCATCTGTACTGGCCTTGAAGTCCTCGGAGAGATAACTACGTGCAGTAATGATGTCTTGCTTCTTGATTGCCGCAAAGAAGGCATTAGCAGTATCAGCCATCCCTGCAGTGAAATAGAAGACTGCAAGAATTGCCAAAACAAATACAACGACGATTCCAATAACGATCTTCAGCAGTTTTTTCATTGTGATTCTCCTTTGTGATTTTTAACTGAATTGACCTGGCTTCTTTGTGCTTAGTGGAAACATTATCAGAAATTATCAAACCGATCTTTGAGCCTGACTTGAGTTGTTGCTGAAGATACGCCACGACCTCAAGAAGCACATTTTCTTTTGCTATCATGCGTTGTCAATTGATACTTCGCACAACGAATCCCTATTATGTCTTCTCCAGTGCGTACAACCTCGACTATTGAGCACTTTCCATTAAAGCAATCTTTTGACAATAGATAAGTTTGTTATTCATCTAGCGGTAATCCGCCATCAATTGATTTGACTTCAACGCGACGCAGGGTTTCATCCAATTGCACTGCACACAATGTTCCGCCCCATACGCAACCGGTATCCAATCCCAGAACATTGTCATCGTTATAAAAACCAAGTGCGGACCAGTGACCAAAAATAATTCGGTCGTGACGTGTACGACGATCAGGTACCTTGAACCATGGGTAGGTATTTTTTTTAAGTTGTGAAGGTGTTGATTTGAACTTGAGCTTCAACTCTCCATCAGCGGTGCATGCGCGTAGTCGTGTTAAACAATTGGTGATGAAGCGTAAACGCGGCCAACCTTGCAGGTCATCATTCCATTCATTCGGTTGATTACCATACATATGTGCAAATAACTCAGGTGCATGATTTTCATCACGCAATATGGTTTCAACTTCATGAGCACAGTCGATTGCTTGTTGCAAAGTCCATTGTGGTGGAAGCCCTGCATGAATAAGGGTCCACTTCAATTGCGCATCATGATGCAACAAAGGTTGTTGTTGCAGCCAGTGTAGTAACTCATCACGATCATGGGCGGCAAAAATTTCATCGAATGTGTCGGTTTTACTACGTCTGTTTTCGATGTGACTGGCCAGCAGATGTAGATCATGATTGCCGAGTACAGTGATAACTGAGTGACGCAGTGATTTAACCAGTCGTAGTACTTGCAGAGAGTTGGGACCACGATTGACCAGATCACCGGTCAGCCAGAGTTGATCTTGCGCTGGATCGAACTTGATTTTATCAAGCAATAATTTGAATTCGTCGTAGCAACCTTGAATATCACCAATGGCGTAAACAGCCATAGATCACCGGCATAGATAAGTTGCGCTCATCAATGCAACATACCCGGTTTGGCCAAACGGAAGGGCGCAATCATGGCGTTAAAATGTGATCCATCATCAGCGAGCATTTGATAACTACCATGCATGGCGCCGACGGGTGTTTCAATCACTGCGCTACTGGAGTAGCGAAAGCCTTGACCTGGTTGCAGATAAGGTTGTTCGCCGACGACACCGTCGCCGCGAACTTCCTGCACTTTGCCGTTTGCGTCAGTGATAATCCAATGCCGCGTTAATAGTTTGGCGGGCACCGAACCTTCGTTATGAATGGTGATGGTATAGGCGAACAAGTATCGGCTTTCATCGGGCTTTGATTGTTCGTCAATGTAATTGGTGCTGACATCGACACGAATTCTATGTTGGTCTTGCTTCATGGAATGTAACGGACGCCGGGCTAAAAATAATGTGCTAAATATACCAGCGTGGCAGTAAAAGTGGGTGCCTGTCTGCAGATCATTGACTGCATTGCAAAATGCGCACATAAATAATGCGATGATTATGCAAAGCCATTGCGATTCATGGCGTTTAAGCTGAAATTAACGTGGCCAATCGCGCAAAACTTTCTGGTGGCAATACTTCGGCACGCAAGCTTGGATCAATGTCTACAGATCGAATCTGCTCTGCGGTTAACAGTAACTGCAAAGCATTGCGCAATGTTTTGCGTCGTTGCGAGAAAGCGGCAAGCACTACGCGACTGAAAGCAACTTTGTTCTTAATGATAAATGGTGGAGCAGTGTGTGGAATGAGGCGCACCATGGTTGATATCACTCTGGGTGGTGGACGGAATGCAGTGGGCGCGATATCAAAGAGTGGTTCAATGCGTACCCAAGGCGCCAGCATCACGGTCAAACGGCCATAGTTTTTGTTATCCGGTGCTGAAGCCATGCGATCGACCACTTCTTTTTGCAACATAAAGTGCATATCGTGAAAATGTTCACCTTGTTCAATCAAGTGAAAGAGGAGCGGCGTGGAAATGTTATAGGGGAGGTTGCCAATCAATCGTAGTTTATCGACGTGCCGCAGTGATGCGAAATTGAACTTCAATACATCCGCTTCATGGATGGACAATTTACCAACGCTGAATGAACTTACTTTCAGTGCGGCAATGACATCGCGATCAATTTCAACGGCATCCATTTCCTTGGCAAGTTTCAGTACGGGTAAAGTGATGGCGCCAAGGCCGGGACCAATTTCAACCATGTGTTGGTTTGGTTGTGGATCAATGGCGGCAACAATGTCATGGATAACATGTTGATCAGATAAAAAATGCTGACCAAAGCGTTTACGGGCTTGATGCATTAATGGCTCTGATGCTGTGAGTGAGTCGTCAACTCAAGTGCTAATGTCAATGCAGCAGCGAGACTTCCCACATCGGCTTTGCCGGTACCGGCCAGATCCAGTGCAGTGCCATGATCGACTGAAGTGCGGATGATGGGCAAGCCCAGCGTTACATTGACTGCATTACCAAAGCCTGCATATTTAAGCACTGGTAAACCTTGATCGTGATACATCGCGAGCACCGCATCAGCATGCTGCAACATATGCGGTGTGAATGCAGTGTCGGCGGGTGCAGGGCCAGTCAGCTGCATTCCCTGATCGCGTAGTGCATTCAATACGGGCGTGATGATTTCAATTTCTTCCCGGCCCAAGTAACCCGCTTCGCCGGCGTGCGGATTTAATCCCAATACCAGTATGCGTGGTGAGGGAATATTAAATCGTGAGCGCAAATCATGATGCAATATTGTTAGTGTTGTACTTAAAGACTCGCGAGTAATAGCCGCGCTCACTTTGTTCAGTGGCAAATGGGTGGTTACCAGTGCAACACGCAGTTGTTCAGCAACCAACATCATTACTGGTTGCGGCGCGCCAACACGTTCAGCAAGATATTCTGTGTGGCCAGTGAACCCGATACCCGCATCGTTGATGATACTTTTTTGTACCGGAGCGGTAACCATGGCTGCAAATTCATTGGCACGACATCCATCACAGGCACGATCAAACAGGTTTAATACATACTGTGCATTCTTCACATTCAATTGGGACGGTTGTACTGAAGTGACAGTAGCAATAGATAGTACGGTTACTCTGCCTGCAGAATGGAGTTGATGGCGAGCTGCATCATAGCTGCGAAACTGCAATGACAAACCCAACTGCAAAGCACGTTGACGTAGTACTTGTTTATCACCTGCAATGATCAATTGACACGGCCACTCGCGCTGTGTCAATTGTAATGCCAGATCAGGGCCAATACCTGCCGGCTCTCCACTGGTCACAATAATGCGCGGCAAACTGCGTTGCATGTGTTACATCAGATATTCAATGTAGGCATTGTCACGCAATTCGCGCAGCCACAACTCAATCGCTTCTTCCGATTTGGATTGTTGCAAGGCCGTATAGGCGCGATTGCGCAATACTTCATCGCTGATGTCTTCAGTGCGACGACCAAGCAATTGCACAATGTGCCATCCGAATTGTGTTTTGAATGGTTCGCTGATCTCGTTGTCTTTCAGGCCTGCGACTGCGGCTTCAAATTCCGGTACGAAGGTCCCGGGACCTGCCCAGCCCAAATCGCCACCTTGCACAGTCGACCCGGTGTCTTGTGATGTCACGGATGCAATCGCGGCAAAGTCTTCACCTGCCAGTATGCGCGCACGAATTTTTTCTAGCCGCAATTTGACTGTACTGTCATCCTCCATTTCATTGGTCTTCAAAAGAATGTGACGGACATGGACTTGTTGCTGTAGTTGCTGTTCAGTGCCGCCACGTTTTTCATTTAGCTTGAAGATATGAAAGCCACTGGGAGTACGAATGGGTTCGGTGACATCGCCCGCTTTTAATGTCGGAATGCGATCCGCAATAATCGAAGGTAATTGTCCACCACTGCGCCAACCCAATGAGCCACCTTCAACATTGGTACTGCTGTCCGAATAACTGACCGCAAGTTCGGCAAAATTGGTGCCGGCTTTTGCTTTTTCATACACCTCTTTGGCGCGGGCTTCACGTTCAGCTTGTTGCTCCGGAGTCGCAGTGCTGGGAATCGCAACAAGAATGTGTGACAGGTTGTATTGGGTGTTGGCATCCGGTGTGCGTTTTTGTTTGGCAATAAATTGGTCGAGCTCACGCGGTGTAATTTCAATATTGGCGATGACAGAACGTTGCTGCAGAATGTCGATGGTGATATCGCGACGCATGCTTTCGCGATACTGCGCGTAGTTCACTCCTTGAGCTTCAAGCACCGCAGGCAGATCGCTGAATTTGATTTTGCTGCGTTGAGCCAGTTCATTCAATTGTGTATTGACCATCTCGTCAGTAACCTTCAGACCGACTTTATTGGCACGTTGCATTTGCAATTCTTGATTAACCAGTCGCTCTAACACCTGTTTGCGTAATACTTGCATGTTGGGCAATTCGGTTTTCTGTTGTTTAAGACGCGCCACAATTTGCGTGGTCTCTTCATCCAACTCACTTGCCAATACCACGCCATCATTGACGATGGCAGCAATGCGATCCAATGACTCGCCACGATCAGATAACTGATGTGGCTCTGCATTCGCGCCCGCACTTACTATTGCGGCGGATATCAAAACCCACAGGACGGCAAAAATATTGCGGAAGGGACGTTGAGTTGTAACGGTCAAGCGTTTCATGTTAGTTCTAGGCTAGGTAATCCGAGGAAATATCACTAGTGTAACGCGTCCGCGAATCTTGTGAGTGAAGTTCGCTTAGAGAATTAGCTTGAAGAATACGGGAGAATTATTTGTGCCGTACCGTGTACCCAGGAATGGCGTTTTGCAAAGAAGTATCTGCGGTACCGGCACTGCCCAAACCCTTCAATTCAAATTGTAGGCCAAATCGAGTGTCGTACGTGCCATTGCGTGTGGTAATGGATCGGCCATATACCAGACGCAGATTCCAACAACAGGAACGATATTCAATACCGCCCAAGTAGTCATGCAATGCATTATCCAGGCGTGAATATACCACTCGGCCATAAGTGCTCCAGTTAACACCGATAGGCCAAGCAAAAGAAGATTCCCATTGGTCCACCCGCTCATCGGCGGTGTCATTGG
Source organism: Steroidobacteraceae bacterium (assembly GCA_025927665.1). GTDB lineage: Bacteria > Pseudomonadota > Gammaproteobacteria > Steroidobacterales > Steroidobacteraceae > CAILZL01. Next base: position 5,531 of record JAICKZ010000102.1, read on the forward strand.
GCATGATGGTAGTTGCAACAACACCGATAGAGCGTGCAAAGCGATAACTCAGATTGATCACCTTATTTTCTGCAGGCAGGTATTGAAAATTCATTTCGCTACGTTCGGTATGCGATTTAACTGGATCCCACTGGATACCTATTGATGTGGTCCAGTTTTTGTAAGTGGAAAGTGCGATTTGGCCAATCACCGGCGATGAATGAGTGGCGGCATTGGTGTGGCAGGTATCTGGTAAATCTAACGTTGTTATGCAGGGTGCCTTTAGATAAAAGATTTGTCCCAATGTCCCAGAAAGAAATTGTCGACCACTATGCGCATCGAGCATGCGAGTGGTAATTCCTGTGCTAATTTGATTGGTGTCGCCAATGCGATCTGGCCCTACAAAACGATCAACTCTGAATAACTGCACCAAATTAAAGTCGGGTAAGGTGGTATCAAAAATGGGCAAGTCAGCTTGAGGACGATAGGGTACGTTCACATACAGAATTCGTGGTTGCAATGTGTACAGGCGTTGTCCGCCGGGTGATAGGCGTTCAAAGACCATACCCATGTCAAGGCTGGAAACTGGCGCCGATAACGTGGGACCACGATTCAGATTGACACCATGCTGCGCCTCAAAGTCTTGCTCATAAACAGTATTGGGACTAAGTTGATAAGCGGTGTAGCGCCAGCTGGTGCTGGGAATCACATACATTCCCGACGTGCGTAAAGGTAGTGATAACTCGGGTGCAGCATACAGGCGCGCGCCGTTGACATTGGCATTGTTATGAGCAACATAGATGGTAGTGTTCGACGCTGGATCTTCGACTGCGGTATAAGTGTGATCGTTACGTATGAAGTAACTCAATTCACCATTAAAATTAAAATCTAACCCAAACGGTAGTTGCTCATGTCCCGCCACAGTGATCTGTGGTGCCGCTGTATATGGACGTGCATTCGACGCAGGTGGCTGTGACGTGACAATCCCTGTGTCCAAAATTTGTAGATGCTGTATCACAGCGCTGCCAAACCAATTGGCGCTGTATGCACTGAGTTCCAATTTTTGTGGGAGATAAACCTGACTGGTTTCATCGCGGTTTTGTCCAAAGTCTTCAAACCATTGATGATCAGAGACAGCGGCGCCATTTAATTGCAAACGCAGATAAGGATTGAAGTCAGTTTGATGTTTGAGTTCCAACCAACCGCGCCAATCATGCTGAGTGGGATCATTGGGAAGATAATTCCCCTGCAGCATGCTCTTATTCAATTCACTCAAGTATCGAAATTCGGTATTCAGTTCTGCGCCTCGCACTGAATCGATAACGGGCGTAAAGGTCGCGTCATAGTTCGGTGCGATATTCCAATACCATGGCACCAATAACGAATAACCACCGCGTGATGAACTACTGAAACTTGGAAACAGGAAACCGGATTTACGTTCATCGCCCACTGGAAATGAAATCCACGGCGTATAAAACAATGGAATTCCCTTGAAATCCAGACTCACATTACGGCCTGTGCCGGTACGAGCGGCTTGATCTATATCGAGTTCAGAGAGTTTCAATTCCCAATCGGGTTTGGAAATTGGACAAGACGTGTACTTTACAGTCTTCAGTTTCAAATTTCCTTGTGGTGTTAATTGAATGCGATCGGCAGAACCACGGCCGACCCGAGTTTTAAGCATAAAACTGGCTTGATCGAATTCTACACCGGCATTGGTGTCGAGATTGGCATCACTACCGGCCAGATGTAATTGCGCATCATCGTAGGCCACATTGCCGTCAGCCTTGACTTTTTGAGTGGCGAAATCGTAATGCAGGATATCGGCGGAAATTGAGCGCGACCCTTGCGTCGCTGTGCCGCCTTGTAATTGGCTTTCTCCATTTAATACGCTGCTGCCGCCATCAAAGCTGAATTCAATGGGAATTTTGGAAAAGTCGATGTGCGATGCACCGCCACTTGGTTTTTCAGTTCCTGTGACGGGTGTATCCGGGCAGGTTTGTGCATGTACAATCGTTGCATTCATCATCAGCAATAGCCACAGCGGTCGCAAGCGGCAGGCTTTGAAAACAAAACAATTGCGGTGATGGTGGGAGATGAAAGTCATTCAATCACATTGAGGCGAGTTCGTGTTGCGAGCGAGGCTGTTCATTATAGACAGTATTGATGGTTTGCATTGAAGCTGTTGATAAATTGTTTATACATCCATTGCCATTGACATTGGCTATGATATGCCACCATTTTTCAATAGGCTTTGACGACATTGAATTCATCACAACGCGATAGCCGTTTGACAACATTGATGAACTGGGCTCCGCAGGTGTTAGGAAAGGGCTTGAGTTTTGCGCCTGCCTCCGCCGACGCCAGTTTTCGCCGCTATTTTCGCATTACACAGAATACGAACACTTATATTGCAATGGATGCGCCACCGGACAAAGAAGATGTTCGACCATTTTTGCATGTTGCCAAACTGATGCAAGCGGCGGGAGTGCATGTGCCAACCATACTTGCCGAAGATGTGATTCAAGGTTATTTGTTACTCGATGATCTGGGAACGCAAACCTTTCTTGATGTGCTTAATGACACAAATGCACATGAGTTGTATTCTTCAGCCATTGATACATTGATTAAGTGGCAACTGGCGAGTAAACCCAACGAGCTGCCTCAATACGACAAGGCATTATTGCAACGAGAAATAAATTTATTTCTCGAGTGGTACATCAACAAACATCTGCAGCACACACTCAACGAACAACAAGCACTGACATTACAACAGATGTTTGCGTTGATCATTGAACGCAATCTTGCCCAGGCAAATGTATTTGTGCACCGCGACTATATGCCACGCAATTTAATGATCAGTGTTCCGAATCCCGGTGTACTGGATTTTCAAGATGCGGTGTATGGACCTATTAGCTACGATGTCGCCTCGTTATTCCGCGATGCGTTTATTAGCTGGCCAGAAGAGCGAGTGATTGATTGGGTGGCGCGATACTGGGAACGCGCACGCGATGCGGCGTTGCCTGTGCCGAATGATTTCGGTCATTTTTATTGTGACGTGGAATGGATGGGTCTGCAACGACATCTCAAAGTATTAGGAATTTTTGCACGTATTAACTATCGCGATGGCAAACCCAAGTATCTTGCGGATACGCTACGCTTTATTGGATATGTACGTCATACCGCGCAACGTTATGATGAATTGCGACCGTTGTTGAAATTGTTTGATCAATTGGGAATGCAAGTGTGAAGGCCATGATTCTTGCGGCTGGTCGTGGCGAGCGGATGCGACCGCTGACTGATGTATGTCCCAAGCCCTTGCTTAAGGTCCGTAACAAAGCATTGATTGATTATCACTTGGAAAAGCTTGCCACTGCCGGTATCAAAGAAGTCATCATCAACACGGCGTGGTTGGCAGAGCAGATTACTGCGCACGTGGGCGATGGTTCTCATTGGGGTTTACAAGTCCAATACAGTCACGAAGGTTGGCCTGCTCTAGAAACCGGCGGCGGAATATTTAGAGCGCTGTCATTACTCGGCAGTGAACCTTTTCTGGTTATCAATGGAGATGTTTGGACAAATTGGAAACCAACTTCGCCGCGATTGCCACCTACATGGAAGCTCAACACTTTGGCGCACTTGATGTTGGTGCCCAATCCCAGCCATCATCCACGCGGGGATTTCGGCTTACTCAACGATCAAGTGTTGGCAACAGCCGAACAACAGTTTACTTACTCCGGTATTGCCTTCGTTAGTTCAGCATTATTCGCTGGCTGCACGAGTGGCGCATTCAAATTGGCGCCATTGTTGTATACGGCAGCACATAATCTTCGACTTAGTGGTGAACTATTTGTCGGAGAATGGTCTGATGTTGGAACGCCAGAAAGGTTAGCGTTGTTGCAGCGGTAGTTTGACGATATTGATTTCTGTTGCGCTTCAGCAAAGTGCAAAACGTAGTACGAGTCATGAGTTTCAGCTTTAGATGACAACATTATGTGCTGGAATAGACATTGACAATCTAATGCACTTGTACTACCTGAAGTGAATATGCAAAAAGCCTGATCAAATTTAATCAGACGGCTTGCCTTCGTGAGAAATTATATATACCTTACCGCAGCTTAATGCATGGGCGATGTGTGATTGCAATAGAACATGGGTACGAACCTACGCAGCACCATAAAGACGCCTTTCAAAGAGCAAGACCGATAAGTATTAGTTAAATGTACGGAGCATGCTCCGGAAAACAGACAGGTGGGTTGGCATGGCCTTAACGGCAAGTGCAGAAGCGAAACAAGGTACCAGACGTACCATTATCATGATCCTTGTGATCTTGATTCATGTCGTTGCTCTTTGGGGTTTGCAAAATGGATTGGCGCGTCGTTTGGTGGAGATATTGCCAAACGATATCAAGGCTGAGATCATCAAAGACGAAAAGAAGGAAGAGCCACCACCGCCACCGCCACCTCCACCAGACCAAGTGGTACCACCACCTCCATTTGTACCTCCTGTTGAAGTTGCCATTGCGACTCCTACAGAAACACCACCAACTGCTATCACGATAACAAATGAAAAACCACCTGTGACAGCGCCGCCAGTCATGGCACCTAAACAACAGGTAGTGGTTGCTCCTCGAGTGGACATGAAAAAATCTCTTGGCTCTTGAAATGAGTTGTACAACGAAAGCGCTGCATTGAAGCGTGATAGTGCTCAAGGTACTGTTGTCGTACG
>JAICKZ010000161.1 GCA_025927665.1 Steroidobacteraceae bacterium
AAGTCCGCGATACAGTAACCATGCATTTTGAATCGCACCTGCTGCAGTGGCCAGCGCCAGCAGTACATGCATGCCAGGATCATGCAGTCGTCCTGTGAGCCATAGCGTAACCAATGCAATTACATTCAAAATCATGTTTAGACCGAAAGACTGCGCAGCGGTACGTACTGGAGTACGTGTGTCTTGACGAGCGAAATAACCCGGCGCTAGCACTTTCACCAAACTCCACGCCAATAACGCAGCGGCATAAGCCATCACTGCCCAACTAGTCATACGCAAACTTTCGACCGTGAATTTGCCGTGATAAAAAATAGTGGTGGTTAAAGGTGTGGCCAATGTGTACAACGCCACCGAAGCGGGCACCACCATCACGAATAGCATTTTCAATCCCCAATCAAGCATGGCATTGAAACGCTCCGGTGCTTCTGCAGTGTGATGGCTCGCAAGACTCGGCAGAATAACCGTCGCTAAGCCGATACTGAACACTCCCAATGGAAATTCCACCAATCGATTGGCGCTATATAACCAAAAGACACTCCCTGCGGCGAGTTGAGTCGCAATACTGGTGCTGAGCATTACACTGATCTGTCCCATCGAAGAACCAACGATCGCAGGCAGCATCAACTTGCCGATACGTCGCACTCCTTCATGTTTAAAGTTCCAACGTGGTCGTCGCAACAATTTCAATTTCAGCAATACAGGAAGGTGAATAAGAACCTGCGCGATACCTGCGACAAAGACACCAAATGCCAGCGCCATATATGGTCGTGACAAATGTGGTGAGATATACACTGCGGCAAAGATCATGATCAAATTTAACAATACAGAACTGAATGCGGGTATTGAAAAACGTTCATAGCTATTCAAAACACCGCCGGCAAGCGCGGTCATGGAAACAAAGAAAAGATACGGAAAGGTCCAATGCAGCATTGCAACCGCCATATCGAAACGGCTGGTGCCAGTGTCAAACCCAGATCCAATGATCCAAATCAAGAACGGCGAACACAACGAACCAATTAACGAAACAACCAACAAAAAGCCGCCCAGTGTTCCGGCAACACTATCAACCAAATCGCGCACCTCATCATTGCTTCGTTGAGTACGATATTCGGAGACTACCGGCACAAAAGCCTGCGAGAATGCGCCTTCCGCAAACAGACGTCGCAGAAAATTTGGAATCTGATATGCGAAGATCCAGGCATCGTTGATGTCGGCAGTAAACAGCGTCGCGTACTTGATATCGCGCCAAAGTCCAGTAATTCGGGAGAGCAGCGTGACCAATCCAAACACGCTCATACTGCGAAAAACTCGACGACTCATTGGCGGCTCACAACACAATCAGAACAAACAAGGTCGGCAATGTTATCGGTAGTAATCAGTTACCGATAGTCCTAAGGCGGCAAAATCGCGGAATTTCGCTACTTACCCCTTGCCTTTGAACGCATGCACCGGCAGAATTCGCGGCTCTTTTTTGGGTTCTTTTCCTGGAGTGGTCGAGTCTGTGGCAAACATTAAATCTGCAATCAAGCGTGCCCGTCAAACTATCGTACGTCGTGCTCACAACATGGCCGCGCGTTCTGCTTTGCGCACTGCGATCAAGAATGTGTTGATTGCCGTTGACGCAGGCAAGAAGGAAGAAGCGATCAGTAATCTGAAACTTGCTGTGCCAGTGATCGATTCCATGGTGAACAAGGGCATTATTCATCGCAATAAAGCCGCTCGTCATAAAAGTCAGTTGAATGCCCGCGTTAAAGCGTTGGCTTGATGATGAATAGCTGATTGCGTCGATCAGCTATTTCGCCTGTTTTTCGTGCTCAATTTCTTCCAGGCGCGACATGATTGTTTCACACAATTGAGTGGTGCCTTGCCGAGCCAATCCTGATATCTGAAATACTCGGCCTTTCCACCGCAATCGACGCACAATTTCTTTGCAAAGCTGTTCTGCCTCTTTCGCAGGCATTGCATCAATTTTATTCAGCACTAACCAGCGTTCCTTCTTGGCCAACTGTGGGCTGTATTTCTTTAGTTCAGCCGCAATTGCACGTACATCTTTGACCGGATCTGCTTCTGGATCGGGCGGCATGATGTCCACCAAATGAAGCAATACTCGCGTACGTTGCAGGTGCTTGAGAAAGCGTAAACCCAATCCCGCACCTTCTGCTGCGCCTTCGATGACGCCAGGAATATCCGCCATGACGAAGCTACGTTGTGGACCGACCGATACCACGCCCAAATTAGGATGGAGCGTAGTGAATGGATAATCGGCGACTTTGGGTTTGGCCGCTGATACAGATCGAATCAACGTCGACTTGCCTGCATTGGGCAAGCCTAATAAACCTACATCCGCAATAACTTTTAACTCAAGACGTAATTCGCGCTTTTCACCAGGCAGTCCCATGCCTGCTTTGCGTGGTGTGCGATTGGTACTGCTCTTAAATCGAGTATTTCCCCAGCCACCTTTGCCGCCTTTGACCACTAACACTCGTTGACCGGCCGCCATCAAATCGCCGAGTTGTTCTTCTGTCTCTATGTCGTAAATAACGGTACCTACCGGCACGACAATCTCCATGTCTTGGCCACTGGCACCTGTGCAATCATTGCTCATGCCTGCCGTTCCGTGCGGCGCGCGGAAACTACGTTTATAACGAAAGTCCGCCAGCGTGTTGATGCCTTCCGCTGCGACTAAATAAATACCCGCACCATGGCCACCATCACCACCATCGGGACCGCCAAAGGGAATGAATTTTTCGCGGCGAAAACTGGCGCACCCGCGTCCGCCGTTGCCACCCTGCACTTTTACGATTGCTTCGTCTACGAATTTCATGATTGCTATATTAACCGGTAACGATGCCTGGCATTGTCCAATAAAAAAACCCCGGGTTTGCCGGGGTTTTTACACTGAAAGTTGGAACAACTATTACTCAGTAACAACGCTGACGTAAGTGTGTTGTGCAGCTCCACGCTTGCGGAATTCAACACGACCATTGCTTTTGGCAAACAAAGTGTGATCAGTGCCAATACCAACGTTATCACCAGCCCAGAACTGAGTACCACGCTGACGCACAAGAATATTGCCAGCCAATACTGCTTCACCACCGAACTTCTTCAAGCCCAGTCGTTTGGATTCTGAATCGCGACCGTTCTTGGTACTACCGCCTGCCTTTTTATGTGCCATGAATGCAACTCTCCAACAAAATAAATTTTTTAAGCACCGACAATGCCGGTAACTTTGATTTCTGTATATTCCTGACGATGACCGCCGCGACGCATGTAGTGCTTGCGACGACGAAATTTGACGAAGCTAACCTTGTCACCCTGACCGTGCTTTTGCACAGTGGCAGTTACTTTGCTGCCTTGAACAGTGGGCTTACCAACTGCAACTTGGTCTCCATTGGCAACTAACAACACTTGATCGAATTCAACTGCGGCTCCAGCATCGGCCTGTAGTTTTTCGACTCGCAACACAGTGCCTTCACTGACACGATATTGCTTTCCACCCGTGGCGATCACAGCGTACATGTAACTCTTACTCCGGAATAAGCGAATACATTGAAAGTATCCGCCTGAATTTGAAGGCCGCGAAGTTTACGGATTTAGACCCCTTGGAGCAAGGGAATTTGACGATTTACCCTTTAAGCTGCTACGACCTGCTTGAACAGAGACGCTACTAGCCCTTCAAACTGCCACTTCAGTTACCATTGACGTACTTTATGCCCAGACAATTGTTAAAAAAATGAGTCAATTGAGCCTCGAGTCTATCAAACAAAGAGTACTACCCGATCTGCAAACTGTAGATGCCGCGATTCGCGCACGATTGACCACCGATGTGGTACTGGTCAATCAAGTCGCCGAATACATCATTCAATCTGGCGGAAAACGCGTTCGACCCTTGGTTACTGTACTCGCTGGTCGCGCCTGCAATGTATCCGGATCAAAGCTCGCCGCCGCCGCTGCGATTGTGGAATTCGTGCATACCGCCACTTTGCTGCATGATGATGTAGTAGATGAATCAAACTTGCGTCGCGGTCACGAAACCGCCAATGCCGTTTGGGGAAATCAAGCGAGTGTGCTGGTAGGCGATTATCTGTATTCACGTGCGTTTGAAATGATGGTGGATCTAAACCATATGCGCATCATGGACGTGATGGCGAGCGCCACCAATAAGATTGCAGAGGGAGAAGTGCTGCAACTGATGAATGCAAATGATCCAGAGACGACTGAAGCAGACTATATGGAAGTAATTTATCGCAAGACTGCAAAACTGTTTGAAGCAGGCACGCAGATTGCGGCCATCATCGCTAATGCCAGCGCTGAACATGAACAGGCGCTCAAACAATATGGCAAACATCTTGGCATTGCTTTTCAACTGGTAGACGATGTACTCGACTACCGTGCCAATCGTGAAGAGCTGGGAAAGAACTTGGGCGATGATCTCGCCGAAGGCAAACCCACGCTACCGTTGATACATGCATTGAAACATGGCAATTCATCACAGCAACAATTGATTCGCCATGCCATCGAACACGGCGGTATTGAATCGTTAAGCGAGATCACTGCCGCAATTGAATCAACTGGAGGCCTTCAGTACACTGCGCAACGCGCACGACAAGAAGCCGATCTTGCAATTCAGTCACTCACTGCATTACCCGATTCGGATTTCGTTCGCGCATTGGATGAACTGGCAGAGTTTGCAGTTAGTCGTGGTTATTGAAAATACGACAAACATATCATGATGAATCACGTATTCAACTTCGATAGAAGTGCTTGCAAACGAATTGATCTTTTTGTTTGCGTTGAGCTCTATCGAAGGGTTCTTATATAAGTACCAATAAACGCACGGGGTATAGCTCAGTCTGGTAGAGCGCTACGTTCGGGACGTAGAGGTCGCAGGTTCGAATCCTGTTACCCCGACCAATAAAATCAATTAGTTGAAATGTCTTATCTTTAATTTTTTTCTTCGTCAATAAAGATGGGGACTTGCTGGGGACCTATCAAAAAATCTTTAATTTAATTTTCTTGGATTGACGTAATTCGTAAGCGTCATCTGAGCACCACTTAGCCATATGGAAAACGGAGCGATCTGTGCCAATCAATGCTTTCAAGCAACATCGATAACTGCGCTTGCGTCAAATGTACCGTGCCCTCAAGGGCATTGGGCCATACGAAGCGATCGCGCTCCAATCGTTTGCAGAACAAACACAACCTATCACCATCCCACCACAACAACTTGATGCGATCACCACGGCGGCCACGAAACACGAACACTTGACCGGACAAGGGATCTTCTATCAGTTGTAATTGCACAATCGCAGCCAGTCCATCAAACCCCTTACGCATATCAGTCACATCGCACGCCAACCAAATACGCGTGCTTACAAGTAAACCCATCATGGCAACAACATCGCAACGCATGTTCAAGTAACGAGATATCGATACAACCACTCACCGTGATGCACGCCTCCACGCAAATACCTGATTGGCATTCACCTCGTAACATCGCGCCACTTCCGGAGGATACCGCTTGAGCTGAGACAGTGGAGTGCACATCTTTTTTATCTGTCATGGATCGCTTGAACAATTGCGAGAATCAAGAAGAACAAGAACAATCATACGATGGCACTTGATGGAAATATTCCCAAGAACCTGATTGATGGATCGTATTCCTCATGCCACAATTTGGACAACGAAAACAAAGTAAACTGCTTCTTGGGGCCATGAAATGGATTAAATAAATTGTAGAAGTTCAGATCTAATCTGACAGTTAATGGATTCAGTGGTGACTGTCAGATTAGATCTGAACTTCTACATCTGAATTGACGGGACGCTTGTATGTTGTGTAACTCGCTTTCTTTATGAGACGAGGCAAGAAATGGTGAGTGCTTATGGCTGCGCTAACATTTAATCTTGGAGAGCATGGTCACATAATATTCGATTTTAGAGGTGAAATCGTAAGCGGGTGATTCCGACCGACTTCGAGCACTTGCACAAAATCTTCGTAAGAAATTCAAGCAGCCAGAAGGTGGATAATATTTATGTCTATTACAAAAATATGCCCTGGAATTTATGGCGGTACTTTTATTCTGTTTGCAATCTCCTGTATGACAGGTTGTGGTGGTGGCTCATCAAGTGGTGAATTAAGCCACGCAGCAAGTTCCTCCTCGCGTTCGGCGCTGCAGGAATACACCGATTGCACATCAACGGCACCTGTCAATATTCATAACCCGGCACAACCTGTCATCACGCTTAACGGTGATAGAGTGGTCAATCTGCCACTCAACTCAGCTTATATAGATGCTGGCGCAACCGCAGTGGATCCTGCTGATGGTGATATCAGCAGCAAGCTCCAGGCGCTTGGCCTCGACACTGTCAACACTGCTGTTGCGGGTGATTACCTGATCCGTTACAGAGTGAGCAATCGCGCCAGTATCGCAGCGACCGAAGTGGTACACATCGTGCGCGTGAATTCTGGAACATTTGTGCCGATCAGTATCAGATACGTAGGCAGCACCAGCGCGCACGTGGGTTACTACGAGCACCTGCCGGTGAATTATAGTGATGATCCAGCGCAGAAATTTCCGTTGCTGATTGCACAGCATGGTTTCTATCATGCACGGTTCCTTGATCCTTATACCGTGCAGGCTCCATTGAACATACTGGAAGACAATGCCATGGTGCATCTGATGAGACAGGGATTGTGGGATGACTCACTGCCATTCATTGTGCTGGCATTCCAGAAATGCATTGATGACACTATTCCCACCATCACGGCGCAGCGAACCAAGTTGTTTATTGACTATGCAATCAACACTTATCAAGTTGATACATCGCGTATTTATATGACGGGGCACAGTCAGGGCGCCGGCGACACTTGGGACTACGCACTGAATTATCCTGATCAGCTGGCGGCGATTGTGCCGGTGTCAGGCTATTATGGCACTCAATCCGGTTGCGTCCTGAAGAGCACACCAGCGTGGGCATTCAATGGCGAGCAGGATGATGTTGTCGACTTTCACAACGTTGTTCAAACGGTTGACTCGATTAATGCATGTCAGCCGCAGGAACGTGCAAAGGTAACGGTGCTGAAGGGATTTTCGCATGATGATATTCAAAACCCCATCTTCTCGCTTTCGGGATTGGGAACAGGATTGTCGGCCTATGACATCTATGATCAGAGCATCTATGAGTGGATGTTGCAGCATCATGCTTTCTGACCGATGCTGTCGCGCTACAGTGCAGAAAGCACTGGATAATTCCGGCAATGCTTAATACCTAGGAAGTGTTAGCTGATCGGTCGTTAGCGTGCCCATGAACAGACGCATTATAAACGGATGCGCCATCTATCTCGTGACATGATTGCGAATGAATATGCTGAACTCGCTTGACCTGCTCCCCGATGTGTACTCGATCATAAGTTAGTACTGCTCAGATAATGATCCAGTGTGGATCGGGTTAAAAACTCATGGGGTGTTAAGCCATTCAAACTGCT
>JAICKZ010000164.1 GCA_025927665.1 Steroidobacteraceae bacterium
AGACTGCAAGGACAATACCTTTTGCTGTGCGAGTTCCAATATCCATCTGGCAGGTCGCTCATGTCTTGGCCATGGTTGCATCTGTTGATAGGTTACGTCATCGAGATCAGCATATTTCATATGCAGTTCGATGCTGGTCAACCAGCGATCTAATAAGTCCATCACACGTTTATCGGCGGGGGTCATGGGAAGCTCCGATGTCACTGAGCGCAATTATGCACAGTCGCGAAAAAAATTCAGCGTCGATTTCAGCCATATGACGATAAGCGGTCATTTCAACGGTCTGAATGGCGACCGAGTTGTGATTTCATTGCACATATTGATGGTTTGGACAGGTGATTGCAGCAAAAAGCGCGCGAACTCCGGGAAATGCAACTTTTCCAGATTTGCAGTGTTCTTTAAGCAGACGAAAAACTTGCAATGAATGTAGCCAAAAAAAAACCTGTTCATGCCGATGAATTCGCCAGTTTTATGCAGGCGTTTCAGGACATGGTTTTTTCGACCGCAACCCGATTACTGGGTAATGACCGCCAGGCTGAAGATATTGCACAAGAGGTTTTCGTGAAAGCTTACGAGCAATTTGAGACTTTGAAAGAGAGTAGTTCAGCAGGTGGTTGGCTGAAAACGGTGACAACCAATTTATGTCTGAATCATTTGACACGCTATCGGAAACGCTGGCGATTATTTTCCGAAATGAAATCTGATGACAACGATGACGAGTTTGATGTCGAAGCTGCAATTGACATCAGTGGCGATGACAGCGTGTTTGATATGTTAAGCGCTGCCGAGCAGCAGCAATTATTTGAGCAGGCATTGACGCGCTTACCAGATCATCAACGCATACCGTTAGTGTTGTATCACTTCGATGGCATGGCTTACGAAGAGATTGTCACGCATATCAACGTATCAATGTCGAAATTAAAGACTGATTTAATGCGCGGGCGCGCGGCACTAGTTAAAGCAATGCAACCACATGTGGAACGAACTTTGTAACGAGTATCTGATTATGAAGAACGACGCTCAAGACAATCAACAATTGATCAAGTTTGTAGACAAGCTTTGTAAGCAACAACCGTTGCGCACTGCACCTTCTACGTTGCAGCTGCGAGTGATGCGTGAACTGCAGTTGCAAGCAGCATTGCCATGGTGGCGTAAGTCATTTATTAACTGGCCAATGCCGTTGCAAGTATTGTTTGTAGTTGCCGCATTACTGGCGGCAAAACTGATGTTGTTGATTGGCGATTGGGCTGGTATTCATTGGGTGTCATCTGCCATTGCTGTTACCAAGTCTTCATCGCTGGTGAGTGGTACAGAAGCAATGCTGACGGTGACTCGCCATGTGTCAACGCAACTGCTCAGCTTGGTTCCCATGTCGGTTCTTTATACGGCGATCTTGGCAATTGCGACGTTGTATCTACTTTTGTTTGGTATTGGGGTCGCAACTTACAAGACCCTTTATGCGGCTCGTTAAGTCGCTGGTTAACCGGAGATAATTATGCAGACGTCATTTTCAACAACTGGATCGACAATCTTGCCAGTGTTGTGGCGAATGAACTTATATTTAGTATTGGTATTGTTATGTATTCAAGGAATGTTTGTGACGACGGTGTTCGCAGCGGATAGGACATCGGTAAAAACTGGCTCGCACTCAGTCACCATTAACATCAATGCTGATGACAAGGAGCAAGACGCTAACACCGCTCATTCAGTTACGACAACCAATAACGACAACGATGATGACGAAGCGAGTCATGATGAAGACAATCATCATGAAGATGATCGTGATGTTGTACAAATTCTTGGTGATGCCCTGCTAATGGCAGGTGAAGACGCTCATAATGTTGTCTCGGTGGTCGGATCGTCCACAGCAGAGGGCAATGTTTCTCACGATATAGTTTCAATTCTTGGTGATATCAAAGTTCGAGGAACAGTGGATCATGATTCTGTGGCTGTCTTTGGTAGTAACGATGTTAATAACAAAGTGGGAAATGATGTTGTTGCCGTGCTTGGTGATATCAAACTAGGTTCGCAAGCAGAGGTCGATCATGATGTGGTTTCTATTGGCGGCACCGTCACGCGCGATCCAGGTTCTATTGTGCATGGAGCTGTGCATACCATAGGGCCACACCTGGGCTTAGGGAGACTGGGATGGCTGCATTCGTGGATTCATAACTGTTTGTTGAAAGGAAGATTGTTGGCATTTGTACCTGATTTGTCATGGGCATGGAGCATTGCCTTCACTGCGTTGTTTGTATATTTGTTGACGGCGCTGCTTTTTCCAAGAGCGGTGAATCGATGTGTAACAGTGCTGGAAGAAAGTCCGGGTCATTCCGCACTGACAGCACTGCTGGCCGTAATTGGCATGCCACTTTTCATCTTGCTGTTGTGCATAACTGTGATTGGAATTATTGCGATTCCCTTCATTGGGATGGCACTGATGATTGCTGCATTCTTTGGCAAAGTGGTGATACTTGCATGGCTTGGACGCAGGTTGATAAAAGGTAATCAAAGTTCATCTGCGGCTAATCATCCGGCTTTATCTGTATTGATCGGCGGTATCATCCTCATGTTGTTGTATGTGATTCCGATTGTGGGGTTAATCGCATACAAGTTGGTTGGGTTTATGGGGTTTGGCGTTGTTTTGTATGCTCTGCTTCAGGAAATAAAATCGCGACGTGATAACAGTACTGGTGGTCCAGGCGGCATCAATAACAACCCAGCGGATCTTGCTGATGCAGGCCCTAGTATCGTCCACTCTGCAAGCACGCAAGCGAAGTCTGGTTCCAGCGAATCATCAGCGAATGATACTACTGCAATGTCAGGCTCAGCGATTGAGTTAACCAGTTTGCCACGCGCCGGTTTTTGGATTCGAATGGTTGCATTGCTAATTGATTCGATTTTGGTCGGTGCGATTGTCAACTTCGCACTCCATGATTCTGAAAGATTCGGAATCGATTTACATCATATGACGGTAGCCTTATTGGTGATTTATGGAATTGCCATGTGGAAATTGAAAGGTGCAACTGTCGGTGACATCATTTTCAAACTGCAAGTGATTCGCGCTGATGGTCGTGAGATTGATTGGCCAACTGCAGTCGTTCGTGGTCTCAGTTGTTTCCTGTCGCTGACAGTTATTTTCCTGGGTTTTTTGTGGATCGCCTTCGACACACACAAACAAGCATGGCACGACAAGATTGCTGGTACGTTGGTGGTGCGCCATCCGAATGGAATGTCGCTGGTTTAATACCTGATCATCAAGTTGACGCAGGCAGATGATACGGCAACTGCATCAGATTTAAAGTTACAGCAGGATGAGTTTCCAGATAAAGCGCTGCGTCATGTTGAGCAACATTCAATACAGCAAGCATTTCACATCCATTTTCAACGCTTGCAGACATCACCACATCACCGGCATGCGATTGATCATTCTGCAATAGAATGCGAGTTGCAGGCATGGAAGGAGGACAAGATGCATGCATGCGATACATGCGTCGTTTCACGGTGCCGCGAAAATGAGTGCGTGCAATGATTTCCTGTCCGGTATAACAACCTTTGTTAAAGCTGATGCCACTCAGTGCATCTAGATTCAGCATTTGCGCAATAAACCATTCATGAGTTTGTGGAAAAATTTGCGGCAGACCGGCACGAATATCATCCAGTAACCATTGTTTTTCCCAAGCTTGATTGCTTTTTATTTCCTCAGTTTCTTGCACAACCAAGTATCGCTCTGTGTGTGAGTCGTACCAGCGAATCACACTAATATGGTTGTGCTGAATATGTTCACCAAGTGATGTCGGTGCTGGAAGTTGTGCAGCAATCAATTGTTCGCGTGTGGCTGCAATACAATGCAATGGCATGGTTGCATCGCCAATTACCACTTTGCTGCGCAATACATATTTGCGCAACCGCGTCACCAATAGATCAACCATGGAACCAGGTAATATAGCGACAATGCAATCACTGCGTTCGATCAGGGTTACCACCGCTTGAACGCGACCTTGTGCGGAATTACAGCTGGTCAGTTGTGATCTTTCAGGATTCAATAAATTCAAGTCGTTGCTCAGCTGGCCTTGCAGAAACGTTTTTGCATCGGCACCTGTGATGCGGACAGCGGCCAGCGATGTGGGTAGGTTCATACTGCAAAGTGTATTCAGTATTTAGGCTTATCTCAATGCAACGGCAAAAATGCATCAATCAACCGATACCTTGTAATTGATTCTCAAGTTGGCTTTTTTCTGGCACACTACATGACCATGTGCTCGCATAATGAATCCACCCTTCACACTGATTCGCATTCGTTACTTGTAAAAGATACGACATTGTGCGAACCACCGGTTGTTGCGAATCAATCGTCGACAGAAGCAGGTGCGGTAGAAATCGGAGGTCGCGAAGGATTGGAACCCACACGCTATGGCGATTGGGAAAAATCTGGGCGTTGCATTGATTTTTAAAGATGAGTGGAGATAGCAACATGACATCAAACGAACGGCCATTATCACCGTTCTTGCACTATCGCTGGCAATACACCAATACGCTGTCGATATTGCACCGTTTAACGGGTGTATTCATGACGTTAGGATTGGTGTTGGTGGTTTACTGGCTGGCCGCAGCTGCCGCCGGTGAGGAGAATTATGATCTGGCGCTGGACCTCTTGCGCATGCCATTTATCAAGTTTGTCTGGTTCACGTGGTTACTTAGCTTTTATTATCATTTTTTAAATGGTATTCGCCATCTATTTTGGGATATAGGTTTGGGATTTGAACGTCGTGTTGCGCGCACGACAGGATGGTTAGTATTCATCAGCTCGATTGCGTTAACGGTGTTGACATGGATGTGTATTAGCGTGCGACTTTATGCCAGTGACAATGGAGCTTTCTTATGAGTCTGCGCAGTCCATTGAGCAAAGTACTAGGACTGGGTGCGGCTAAACAAGGCAGTCATCATTGGTGGTCACAGCGTATAAGTTCGGTGGCATTAACATTTCTGGCGCCGTGGTTTTTACTGTCATTGATTAATCTCGGCGATGTGGGTTATGCATCGTTTACGTCATGGATTGCATCACCAATCAACTCAGTGCTGCTCAGCTTGTTAATTGTTGCACTTAGTTATCACGCACAATTGGGAATGCAAGTGGTAGTTGAAGATTATATTGCTAATAAAGTTGTGCGCATGATTACTTCGCTCATTATCAATTCCGCATTGCTGTTACTGGCGGTGATTGGTGTGCTTGCCATTTTGCGTATCGCCTTGAGCGTGGCACCTGCGATTCAATTTCAGATGGGAACCGGCTCATGAGTGCGTATCAATTTATTGACCATAGTTACGATGTGGTCGTGGTGGGTGCAGGTGGTGCTGGTTTGCGAGCCACTTTTGGGTTGGCGAATTCGGGATTATCAGTTGCGAATATCACCAAGGTTTTCCCTACGCGCAGTCATACGGTTGCTGCACAAGGTGGCATCTCGGCTGCATTGGGTAACATGGGCGAGGACGATTGGCGTTGGCACATGTACGACACCATCAAAGGTTCTGATTGGTTGGGTGATCAAGATGCAATTGAGTTTATGTGCAAGGAGGCGCCTGCAGCTATTCTGGAACTTGAGCACTATGGATTGCCATTTTCGCGCACCGAAGCGGGGAAAATTTATCAACGGCCCTTCGGCGGCATGACCACCCATTTTGGGAAGGGAACTGCGCATCGTACTTGTGCTGCCGCAGATCGAACCGGTCATGCAATGCTGCATACTTTGTATCAGCAAGCTTTAAAACATCAGGCACAATTTTTTATTGAATATTTTGCCGTTGATTTGATCATGGAGAATGGTGAGTGTCGTGGCGTAATTGCCATCGATATGGCGGATGGTACCTTGCATCGTTTCAAAGCTCATATTGTGATGCTGGCAACGGGTGGCTATGGTCGAGCCTATTTCTCTTGCACTTCTGCACATACCTGTACTGGCGATGGCGGCGGCATGGTATTGCGTGCTGGATTGCCATTGCAGGACATGGAGTTCGTACAATTTCATCCGACGGGTATTTATGGTTCAGGATGTTTGATCACTGAAGGTGCGCGTGGTGAAGGTGGAATCCTGCGTAATTCAGAAGGTGAGGCGTTCATGGAACGGTATGCACCTAATGCTAAGAACCTTGCATCGCGTGATGTAGTCAGTCGCGCCATGACCATCGAGATTCGCGAAGGTCGCGGTGTGGGTGCACATAAAGATCATATATTTTTACATCTTGAACATCTGGGTGCAGATGTTTTGCATCAGCGCTTGCCTGGCATATCTGAAACCGCAAAAATTTTTGCTGGCGTGGATGTGACGCGTCAACCTATTCCTGTGCTGCCCACCGTGCATTACAACATGGGAGGCATCCCAACCAATATTCATGGTGAAGTAGTCACGCTGCGTGATGGTAATCCCGATGCAGTGGTGCCGGGATTAATGGCCGTAGGTGAGGCAGCATGCGTGTCGGTGCATGGTGCGAATCGATTGGGTTCCAATTCGTTATTGGATCTGGTGATCTTTGGTCGCGAGGCGGCGCGTCATTGTGCGGAGTTTGTAAAACCTGGTACTCGTCACAAGCCATTTGCGCAAGACGCGGGTGACTTTGCAGTGAGCCGTATCGATCATTATCGTAATGCCAATGGGCATCAAAAAACTTCCGATGTGCGCCTTAATATGCAGCGGGTTATGCAGAATCATGCAGCCGTATTTCGTACGGGTGAATCCTTGCAACAAGGTGTGGACAAACTTAATCAAGTGATCGATTCGTTTGCAGATGTTAGCGTCAGTGATCGCGGCTTGATTTGGAACACTGACCTGATTGAAACACTGGAACTGGATAACCTGTTAGGCCAAGCTTCTGCGACGATTAATTCTGCACTCAATCGCACTGAAAGTCGTGGTGCACATGCACGTGAAGACTTTCCCAATCGTGACGATCAAAACTGGATGAAGCACACACTCTCATGGGTGGACGCGCAGCACAAAGTTGCATTGGCTACGCGGCCGGTGCATATGTACACCCTGACCAATGATGTAGAAGTGGTGCCGCCGAAAGCACGCACCTATTGACGCATAAAGGTAAATTCAATGGCTCAGTTTCGTTTACCGTCCAATTCGCAAATCAATCCTGATGGGAAGTTGCATAAGGCGCCGACAAGTGCCAAGGACGTTCGCACTTTTCGTATTTATCGATTTGATCCTGAGTCCAAAGACAAACCTCGCATTGATACTTATGAAGTTGATATGGGACATTGCGGTCCGATGGTGCTGGATGCGCTGATCAAAATTAAAAATGAAATTGATCCTACCTTGACATTCCGTCGTTCTTGTCGCGAAGGTATTTGTGGTTCATGCGCCATGAATATTGATGGCGTGAATACCTTGGCATGCATTAAAGCCAATGCCGATATTAAAGGCACGGTAAAAATTTATCCGCTGCCGCATATGCCAGTCGTC
>JAICKZ010000330.1 GCA_025927665.1 Steroidobacteraceae bacterium
ACTTGCCGACAAGTTGCCCGAACCTATCTTTACACCCACCACCAAAGCTCCGATTGGCTCACACGATGAGAACATTGATTTTGCAACAGCAGAAAAACTGATTGGTAGTTCGCTGGCAAAACAAGTGCGCGATATTGCCATTGCGTTGTATCAATTTGCTGCCGACTATGCATTGCAACGCGGCATTATTATTGCTGATACTAAGTTTGAATTTGGCATTGATGCGAGTGGTGCTTTGATTTTAATTGACGAAGCATTAACGCCCGATTCATCACGCTTCTGGCCCATTGATACTTATCAACCTGGCAGCAGTCCAGCCAGTTTTGATAAGCAATTTATACGCGACTATCTGGAAACACTGCACTGGGACAAACAACCGCCAGGACCATCGTTACCCGCTGATATCATTCGTCGCACCAGCGAAAAATATCAGGAAGCCGCACGTCGTTTGATGGAAAACTCATAATTGCCGATAAAGTCATCATGGTGTTGAAAAATTGACGAATCCATTTGCGAGTTTGATGTATATATATTTTTTCGGTCGCGTTAAAAATTAATCGTAAAACAAGTTCCATGTCATGACCAATAGCGCTCCGTCTGACTCAAATGATGATTCCACTCCAGAAGAACTCAGGCTGGCGCTTAAACAATGCAAAGCCCAACTCGCACAGGGGCAGCAAGAAATTTCCGGATTATTGTATGCGATATCGCACGACCTACGTGCGCCGCTGCGGGCATTGACCGGTTTCACTCAGGCTTTACAAGAGCATCTGGAATCTACTCTCGATGCAACTGGTAAGCACTACTTACAACGTCTCGAGCAAGCCTCGCAACGCATGACCGCCATGATTGATGCGTTGCTGTCAATGTCGCGTATTACGCAAGCGGACATGATATTCATGGATGTAGATCTTGGCGTTCTGTCACGAGAAGTTATTGCTGAAATCACAATGCGCTTCCCGCAACATCAACCACGAATTAGTGTTACCACACCATTACCAATTCACGGTGACGTACGCATGTTGAAACAACTGATGAGCCAACTACTGGAAAACGCCTGGAAATGTACGATGGCTACACCCGATGCACAAATCGAAATTGGTTGCATCAATGAGCTTGGAAAAACACATTACTTTGTTCGTGATAATGGTGTTGGCTTTGATATGTCATTGTCGAACAAATTGTTCGTTCCCTTTCAACAATTACACAGTGATGAGAAATTGCGAGGTCAAGGTTTAGGGTTGGCGATTGCGCAGAGAATTATTGCGCGACACGGCGGACGTATTTGGGCGCAGGCGAAGCCACGTCAAGGTGCGCAATTCTTTTTTAGCCTATCTTCTTATTAAGTGGCGGTAGACACGACATAACTCTCGTGCTTACAGCAGCGCTTAATCCATGATAGGTAAATGACGAATCATGCGCTTATGCCATAAGTCCTACACTATCGTGTGCAATGATCCTTATGAATACTCGCGCTGATTTACAGCAGTAGGCAATCATGAGCAGTGCGCTAAAAGTTCTTATTATTGAAGACTCTCCCACCGATGCGGAGATGGCAATTGCGTCACTGCGACGCACATGGCCTGATATCGACTGGCAGCGAGTTGAATCTGAAGATGCCTTCTTGCAACAACTTCACTGGTTGCCAGATGTAATCATCGCCGACTATGAAGTTCCTGGATTTGGCGCGCTGGCCGCGTTGCGCATTCTCAAATCACGTAACAATGACATTCCACTCGTCGTATTCACGGGTGCAGTTACCGAAGAAATTGTAGTGCAATGCATTCGTCACGGCGCCGCCGACTATCTGCTTAAAGATCGCATGACACGGCTTGGTGCCGCCATTGAAAATGCTCTGAATATGCGTCGCGAACGCGCCGCCAAACGACGTACCGAACGTGATCAACAACGTCTTGCGGCCTTGAATACAGCGCTATTGGATTCACTACCTGCACATGTTGCGTTGCTCGATAAACAAGGCAACATCATTGCTACTAATGAAGCATGGCGTCGTGATGGCAATCGCGATGGATTTAGTAATCCTGAATGGGGCGTCGGCACCGATTACGCGGCAGCATGTTTAAAGTTGACCAGTCAACACCACTTACAGGCCGCAAGTATCGCACGCGGTGTTCATTCGGTTTTGAACGGTTCGCGTGCACAGTTTATTCAGGAATACATCAGCCATGTTGATGATAGCAAACGCTGGTTCCGCGTCATGATTACACCGGTACAAAGCGATCAACACAGCGGTGGTGCGGTGGTCATGCATTTGAATGTCACAGATCGTCGTCTCGCAGAAGAGCAACTCAAGATTAACTCTAACGCTTTACAACACTTGTCAGAAGGTGTGGTGATTACAGACGCTATGTTGCGTGTCATCACAGTTAACAAGGCATACACTGCGATGACCGGTTTTGAACCCGAAGAGGTATTAGGTTTGCCATTAGGAACGGTAATAACCGGCGAAGACAACCCTGACCTAAATGCCAACGTAACGCGTACCGTGGCGATTACCGGCAGTTGCTTGAATGAACTGATCTGTCGGCGCAAGGACGCTGAGCAGTTTCCCGCAATCTTTAGCATTAGCCCAGTCCGCGATGAGCAGGGCAATATTGAACATTACACTGCCGTGTTAACCGATTTGTCATCGTTGCGCGATGTGGAGCAGCGCATTGAATATTTATCTGGACACGATGTTCTAACCGGTTTACCCAATCGCTCAGCGTTGGAATCACAATTACGCACTGCCATTTCCAGTGCCTCTTCACCATCCAATCTGATTGCTCTGTTAATAATCGAACTTGATC
>JAICKZ010000228.1 GCA_025927665.1 Steroidobacteraceae bacterium
GGATCGAGTTGAACGACATTATCAACAACGCATTACCGTTTATTATCCCGATGCGGCCGCAATTGAAGCCTATGTACGTGACAATGGAATTAACGGTTTTTATCTGGGATTGGAAGAACGACAAGCTTGCTGTGGCATTCGCAAAGTAGAGCCTTTCAAACGTGCAATCGTCGGTAAAAAAGCCTGGGTTACCGGTGTGCGCCGTGAACAATCCGCTGAACGTGCCACGGGTGAACCCATTGCATGGGACGAACGTTATAGCATGTGGAAAAGTAGTCCTTTGCTGGATTGGACTGAGCAAGATATCAATGGCTATGTGAAGGCGCGCAACTTGCCATACAACCCACTGCACGACAAAGGCTATCCCAGTATTGGTTGCGCTCCTTGCACTCGTGCAGTTGAGCCAGGCGCCGATCCGCGTTCAGGTCGCTGGTGGTGGGAAAATCCAGAAACTCGCGAATGTGGATTACAACCTCGCAAACGTGTTATTCCCATCAAGCCCATCTCGGCTTGATGCCACGCGCTTGAATGCCAGACCCACTTTTAATTTATGGACTTCTTTCCTCTATTTTTGCGCCTGACCGATCAACCCGTGGTGGTGATCGGTGGCGGAGAAGTGGCGGCACGCAAAGTTTCTTTGCTGCATCGTGCAGGCGCGCGCATTACGGTGGTATCACCTGCGTTGTGCGCATCGCTGCAAGACAGTATGGCGCGGCATGAATTGCAACATCTGGCCGAAGAATTTCGTCCCGATCATCTCGATGGTATGCGTTTGGTTGTGGCTGCAACCAATGTACATGAGGTCAATGCTTGGGTGTCACGTCAGGCCGAGTTGCGAAATATCCCGGTAAATGTAGTCGATAATCGCGAACTGTCGCGCTTCATCATGCCCGCGATTGTGGATCGTTCACCGGTGATAGTGGCCATTGGTAGCAGTGGTGATGCGCCGGTACTTACCCGCCGCTTGCGTGAAAAAATTGAAGCACTGCTGCCCACAGGCATTGGCAAATTGGCAAAACTTTCGGGTGAGTTGCGTAGCAAGGTGAAGCAGCAAGTCAGCAGTGCCGATGCTCGACGTCGTTTCTGGGAACGATTTTTTGATGGTGATATTGCCACTGATCTACTGGCCGGTCGCGACCAGCAAGCGCACCAATCTGTTGACATGGCAATTGAATCAGCCATCAAGCAGCAATTAAATACATCTGAAAAAAACAGTCCCCAGGGCGAAATTGCATTGGTTGGAGCGGGCCCTGGCGATCCAGGTCTGTTAACATTGCGCGCTTTGCGCGTCATGCAAAATGCCGATGTAGTGGTATATGACCGACTGGTGTCGGCCGAAGTACTGGACTTGGTACGACGCGATGCGCAACGTATCTATGTCGGCAAAGAAGCCAACAAAGCTTATGTGTCGCAACAGGACATCAATCAGTTACTGGTTGACCTGGCGAAGCAAGGTAAGCGGGTATGTCGATTAAAAGGCGGCGATCCTTTTGTGTTTGGTCGCGGTGGTGAAGAATTGGAATTGCTTGCTAAACAAGGTATACGTTTCGAAGTCGTACCGGGGATTACCGCAGCGGCGGGATGCGCCGCGTATGCAGGTATTCCGTTGACGCATCGTGATCATGCGCAGTTGCTGACTTTTGCGACGGGTCATATCAGACACGGTGATAATGGTGAGGCAGCAACGATGTTGCCAATGGATTGGAATCTATTGGCGCGTGACCATCAAACTGCTGTGTTTTATATGGGGTTGAATGGTCTAGCAGATATTGTGCGTGAGTTGCAGGCGCATGGCGCTCCGGCATCACGAGCGGTAGCGGTCATTGAACACGGTACGCGCAGCAATCAACGTGTGATTGTTGCAACGCTGGCAACATTGGTTGAAACAGTGCGCAATGCGCAGGTGCAATCACCTGCGTTGTTGATTGTGGGTGAAGTAACGCGCCTGCATGAGCAATTGCAGTGGTTCAACACGACGGCAATACAGGCACAGGCGGATCGCGAGCATATTGGTGAGTAATCGCCATAAATATTTGTCTGAAGCGGTGATTGCCTCATCAATTACCACTTCAGAGTGTTGAGCGATAGAGACAGTAACGTCATTCCCGCGAAAGCGGGAATCTAGTTAATTAAGATTCATTATTAACTGGATCCCCGTTTCCACGGGGATGGCGATGCAGACAACATTGATTAACCAGCATTGATTGATACAACTAAAGTGAATTTGAAATAGACAACTGAAAAATGTTCTTCTGACATGAACACCGCCAACCACAATTTGATTCGCGCAGGCTTTGCAGATGCCATCGGCAATACACCATTGATTCGCCTTGCGCATGCGAGTGCTGCAACGGGTTGCGAAATATTGGGCAAGGCCGAGTTCATGAATCCCGGTGGTTCAGTGAAAGATCGGGCCGCACTTTCAATTATCGACGATGCAGAACGCAGTGGTCGCTTGCAGCCGGGTGGCATTGTGGTCGAAGGCACTGCGGGCAACACCGGCATTGGTCTGACACATGTATGCAATGCACGTGGTTATCGTTTGATCATTGCCATGCCCGATAATCAATCACAAGAAAAATTTCAGACACTGGAAACGTTGGGTGCTGAAGTATTGCGCATCAAGGCCGTTCCCTATTCCGATCCTAACCATTATCAAAGAATCGCTGCGCGCATTGCTGAACAATTACCGGGCGCCATCTGGTCCAATCAGTTTGATAACGTCGCCAACCGTCAAGCGCATTTTGATACCACGGGTCCTGAGATATGGCAACAAACACAAGGTCAAGTGAATGCCTTTGTATGTGCCACGGGCACGGGCGGCACACTCGGTGGTGTGGCGCGTTATCTCAAACAACAAAGTGCGAGTGTCAAAACTTATCTCGCCGATCCTCAAGGCAGTTCGTTGTATCATTGGATACATGATGGAGAACTTAAGGCCAATGGACCCAGTTCAATTACCGAAGGCATAGGAATTGGTCGTGTCACCGCCAATCTTGCCGACACACCCATCGACGATGCGATCCACGTTAATGATATGGACTCGGTACAGATGGTGTTTGAATTATTACGCAAGGAAGGTTTATTTCTTGGCAGTACCAGTGGTGTCAATTTTGCCGCCGCAATACAAGTCGCCGAACAACTTGGCCCTGGTCACACCATTGTGACCGAGCTATGTGATAGCGGCCACAAATATCAATCTCGTTTATTTAATCGCAGCTGGCTGGAGCAAAAAGGTTTTGCTCACGCTGCCGGTTTTCAGATTCCTTCTTTTGCAAATGATCCGGAGCTTCATCGTGTCCTCAGTAACTTCCGCAGCTGACAATATCATTCAAACCGACGCAGTGATTGTGGGCGCAGGTCCATGCGGTCTGTTTCAAGTTTTTGAACTCGGCTTGCTGGGCCTTAAAGCACACTTGGTAGATTCATTGTCCAAAATTGGTGGTCAATGTGTGGAGTTATATCCAGACAAGCCGATCTATGACATTCCTGCAGTACCCATGTGCACAGGCCAACAATTAACTGATTTACTGTTGGAGCAAATCAAACCGTTTGGCGCGCAATTTCATCTTGGTCAAACGGTGCAAACCGTACATAAACAAGAAAATGGTCGCTTCGATGTGAGCACCAGTACCGGCACGCGCTTCGATGCAGGCGTGGTGATTATTGCAGGCGGTGTAGGTGCATTCGAATCGCGCAAGATCGGCGTGCCGAATTCAGAAAAATATGAAGGCGGACAAATTCAATATCGCGTCAAAGATCCCAAGGCCTATGCCGGTAAAGATGTGGTGGTACTCGGTGGTGGCGACTCGGCACTCGATTGGGCAGTGGTACTTGCCGATCATGCTAACAGTGTGATCCTCGTGCATCGCCGTCCTGAATTTCGCGGCGCACACGCCACGGTACAGAAATTGGAAGCACTGCGCGATGAACATCGTGCCGATATTTTAGTGGGTACCGTGAAAGAACTGGTTGAAGACGGTGATACATTAAAAGGTATTCGCGTGCTCTGTGCCGATGGTGTAACGCGTGTTGTGGATGCCGATCAATTGCTGGTGTTCTACGGTTTGCATCCCAAGCTTGGACCAATTGCCGAATGGGGCTTGGATATCAACAAGCGTCAAATCTCAGTAGACACTGAAAAATTTCAAACCAATGTTCCGGGTATTTATGCTGTAGGTGATATCAACACTTATCCTGGCAAGAAGAAATTAATTCTATCCGGCTTTCATGAAGCCGCATTGGCCGCCTTTGCAATCAAAGAGCATCTTGAGCCTGGCAAAAAAGTATTTCTGCAATACACAACAACTAGTCCCATCATGCACAAGCGACTTGGTGTTGCCACCGCAGAAGAAGAAGCACACCTCCAAAACAAATAACACGAATGTCACTGCGCCCAATGCCGCGATGCTATGGGCGTCGTTCATTAGAGAGTGAACCGTCAACCAGAAGCCACTGAGTCATTTCCGCGAAAGCGGAAATCCAGTCGAATAAACAAATCCATGGGAGCCCAATGCATTCAACAATAAAACTAATCGCCTCCATCACACTTACTCTAGTGTCATCATTGGTGCTAGCTGCCACCGCCGTCGAAACCCATGGTGCGTTGAGTGTGAAAGGCAATCAAATTGTTGACAGCCACAACAAATCCGTCTCGCTTGCAGGACCCAGTTTGTTCTGGAGTAATAATGGCTGGGAAGGCAATGAAGGCCGTTTCTACAATGCCGATGTAGTTGCGTATGTGCAAAAAAATTGGAATGCGTCCATCATTCGCGCGGCAATTGGTGGAACCTCGCCAGGTGGTTACATTTCTGATCCTGAAGACAATATGGCTCGTGCCGAACGGGTTATTGAAGCTGCAACTGCTCAAGGGATGTATGTGATTGTTGACTGGCATTCACATGAAGCACATAAGCATACTGATCTTGCGATTCAATTCTTTGAAGCGATTGCCAGAAAATATGGCAAGCAGTCCAACATTATTTATGAGCTCTATAACGAGCCTTTGAATAATGTGGATTGGTCTACTTTGATCAAACCGTATGCACAATTGGTTATTGCCAAGATTCGTAAAATCGATCCTAATAATCTCATTGTTGTAGGCACGCAAACATGGGATCAAGATGTAGATAAAGCAGCGGATGATCCTATCAGTGCGTTTGACAACATAGCTTATTCACTGCATTTTTATGCCGGCACACACAAAGAATCATTACGCAAGAAAGCGGAATATGCAATGAAACATGGCATTGCATTAA
>JAICKZ010000250.1 GCA_025927665.1 Steroidobacteraceae bacterium
AAGGCGAGAGCGATGTATCGATCAAATGCTTCGGTGCCCGTGACGGGTGTGATCGGTTTCAATGCTGGCGATTGCGTGTAATCTGCCCATTCGCGAAAGCGCAACAGGTTAAGCATGATCACTTCGCCTCGAATATTATTGGTGAAGAACCGTCGACCCGATTCCTGCGTGGGTTCAATGTATTGCACTGTCATCACATCAATCTCCTACTCGTTGTCAAATGCTGCAGCAGATAGTTTGAGCACGTGATCCTTGATGTGCTTCGGCCATTCGCTGAGTTGCTTATGAAACCTCTTCTCATCTTTGGCATAGAGTGCACGCAATGCTTCTTCATAACCCGGTAAATTGCCACCGATCGCGGTCATAAATTTATAAGTGCGTTCTTGCGCTTGTCGAATGGTTTCTCGTCCAGAAGTTTTTTTGCGAGCATCTTCAATCAACCTGCGAATAGTCGCCGAAGCACCCGTTGATTGACTGGCTAACCATTCCCAGTGGCGGGGCAAAAGCGATATTTCCCTTGCGACCACTCCTAGCTTAGGGCGACCACGACCTTGCACACTAGTTGTGTTCTTGTCTGCAACAAAGATTTTCAAGCGCTGTTCGATTTCTTTATCGGTACCCCGCAAATCAAGATCCATCTGAATACCAGTTAGATCACTGAAGATCAGCACACATGAATGTGGGTCGACCTTGAGTTTGTGTTTGACCTTAAGTGCCACCTTAATGAGTTCGCCGTGAGTAAGCAGCCGATGGCCGTTGAAGGCGGTGTAAGTTTGTGTATCCATGTTTATATTATTATCCGGGTATAAATAGTATGTCAATATTACCCGGATAAAATAAATAACACCTGTGGCGCTTTGTTGCCGTCCGTTCATGAAAATATGACTTTTTAACTGACGCCAAAAAACTGACACACCGTTATCAACGCGTATCACTGTGCGCTGTTTCACACTGCAATTTTGCAGTTTTTTCTATTGCTTTCATGTGGTTAGTCGGTGTTGACCACAACTGGCATAACGCTTGCTAATTGTTAAGCGCCGATAGTGAATCGGTGTTTATTGCAAAGGTAGTTTATATGTCAGACGCAGTTAAAGCCCCGGAGACTGCATCCGCTGCACCGGGCAATTCGAACAAAATGTTGTTCATTATGCTGGGTGGAATGTTTTTTTTGTTGGTCGCCGGAATGGGCGGCATGTTCTTCATGTTGAAGGGCAAGTCAACTGATCATCCTGCGACAGCTTCAAGTGAATCATCCAGCGCTGCTGGTGCAGCGAAGACGGATCAAAAGAATCAAGAAAAGCCACAGGCCAAGTATGTCTCATTTGAACCGCCATTCGTGGTCAACTTCAAAGCCGACAGTGCAGTAAAGTTTTTACAAGTGTCGTTGCAGGTGATGACTCGCGATTCAGGAATGGAACGCGAATTAAAAGAGAATGATCCAGCAGTTCGTAACGCCATTCTGGCGTTGTTGGATGGCCAAACCTATGAAGTGCTATCAACGCCCGACGGCAAAGAGACATTGCGTCAGGGTGCATTGGAAAAAGTACGTGGCGTGATGAAGGATGAAGGCGGTGATCCGAGCAAAGTTGAAGCAGTGTATTTCACCTCATTCGTCATGCAGTGATGTTGAACACTGCAACTTGGTATAGCGGAGCAATAGCGTGAGCACACAAGAAATACTTAATCAGGACGAAATTGATGCGTTGATTCATGGAGTCGACAGTGGTGCGGTTGTCACTGAAGAGGAGCAGCTACATCCTGGTGAAGCGCGCCCCTTCGATTTTGCAACGCAGGTACGTATCGTCCGTGGTCGCATGCCGACCTTGGAAATGATTAATGAACGCTTTGCACGCATGTATCGCACCAGTCTGTTCAATCTATTACGACGTTCACCCGAAATCAGTGTGGGCGCGGTACAGATGAGTAAGTTCTCTGAATACGTGCATTCGCTAAAAGTACCCACTAATCTTAATCTTGTACAAGTGAAACCACTGCGTGGCACTGCGCTGTTCATCATTGACCCCACCTTGGTGTTTGCGGTGGTAGATAATTTTTTTGGCGGCAATGGTCGATATGCAAAGATTGAGGGTCGTGAATTTACCGCCACTGAGTACCGTATTATTCATATGCTGCTCAAGGCGGCATTCGCCGACATAAAAGAAGCATGGTCACATGTCTTTGGACTTGATTTCGAATTTGTTAATTCTGAAATTAATCCGCACTTTGCCAATATTGTTAGCCCTACAGAAATTGTCGTGATTACTACCTTTCATATCGAATTGGATGGTGGTGGTGGTGATCTGCATATCACTATGCCGTATTCGATGATCGAACCCTTGCGCGAAATGCTTGACGCGGGTGTGCAGAGTGATCGCGTTGAACACGATGAACGTTGGCTGCAATCATTACGTGAAGAAATTGAAGATGCCGATGTGGAAGTAAGTGCGTGGTTGGGTAACTCACGCATCACACTCGGCCAATTGGTGAATCTTAAACCGGGTGATGTGATCTCGACTGACTTCAATGGCAAAGCCACATTACTTGCTGAAAACGTACCGATATACAAAGGAACGTTCGGCGCATCGCGTGGTATGCAAGCGGTGAAGCTGGAAGCGCGCATCAAACGCAGCAAACCAAATCCAATTGATTATATTTTCGCCGGAAAAACTGCCTGAACTAGTCAAGGTAAACAGTATATGCCCATTAATGAAGAAGCCATTGCCGCCGAGATGGAAAACCTCCGCGCTGATTCCATCCTTGAAGGACGCGATGGTGAAAACAAAGAAGTTAATCTCGATGTGATTCTGGACGTTCCCGTTACCTTATCAATGGAAGTAGGTCGCACACGCGTTCCGATTCGTAATCTATTGCAATTGAATCAAGGTTCGGTGGTAGAGCTTGATCGTGCAGCGGGTGAACCATTGGATGTTTTTGTCAATGGCACTTTGATTGCACATGGTGAAGTCGTGGTGGTGAACGAGAAATTTGGTATTCGACTCACTGACGTAATCAGTCCTGCTGAACGCATTCGCAAGTTGAGATAAGCATGCGTTGCATCATCGTCATTGTGATGTTGTGTTGGTTCGGAGTGGATACTGCTCTGGCTGATGCTGAAAAATTTGTTGATTCACATGTCGCACAGTCGTTACCGACAACGGGTATTTCCAGTATGGGTTATGTGACTGTCGCGTTGTCGTTGGTATTGGCGTTGATCTACGGATCGGCCTGGTTGCTTCGTCGCATGAGAAACTTAAGCGGTGAAGGCAAACAGTCCATGAGCGTGGTGGAAGCAATCTCCGTTGGACCTAAAGAACGTGTTGTGCTGCTGCGTGTTAGGGATAAACAAGTGTTACTTGGTGTTGCTAGTGGCCGAGTAGATATGTTGCTCGATATGGGAAAGCCAGAAGACGTTGAACAAATAAATTCCGACGCAACCAATAACGAATTGCAACGCCCCTCATTCAAGGCACTGCTAAAACGCAGCATGGGATTGTCATGAATAAAGCATTCCGCAAATTGATGCTGCCGATCACGTTGAGCTGTATCGCGTTGTTTATGGCAAGTGACGTGTTCGCTGCAGGACTGCTAGCAGTGACTGTACAGGGCAGTGGTGCAACACAATCTTATTCACTATCACTGCAAGTTTTGCTGTTAATGACTGCGGTGACTTTCTTGCCAGCCATTTTATTAATGATGACATCGTTTACACGCATCATTATTGTTCTCGCGTTATTACGACAAGCATTGGGCGCAGGCACGGCACCACCCAATCAAGTGTTGGTAGGCCTGTCGTTATTTCTTACGTTATTCATCATGGGGCCCGTGGTAGAAAAAATTAATAGCACGGCAGTGCAGCCCTATCTTGCAGGGACCATTGATGGCAATGCCGCCTTCGATAAGGGCATTGCACCGCTGCGTCAGTTCATGCTTGATCAAGTTCGCGAAGCAGATATTGCCACTTTTGTACGCATTGCCGGTGAACCCGCATACAACACGCCCAACGATATTCCACTGCGTATTTTGGTGCCCGCATTTGCCACCAGTGAACTTAAGTCTGCTTTTCAGATTGGCTTCATGATGTTTATTCCCTTTGTCATTATCGATTTAGTGGTGGCCAGTGTGTTGATGTCCATGGGCATGATGATGTTGTCTCCCATGATTATCTCGTTGCCCTTCAAAATCATGTTGTTCGTATTGGTAGATGGTTGGACGTTGGTGGTGAGCACGTTGGCTTCTAGTTTCTACAGATGATTGAGGAGATGCCGCGTTCGCAAATTCGGCTCACCTACGACGCTTACAGATTGGATACATTTTTATATCGTTGAGTAATCGTTATGACACCCGATTCAGTCATGTCAGTTGGTCGTCACGGACTTGAAGTGATGTTGTTGTTGGCCATGCCGTTGTTGCTGGCCGCATTGGTGGTGGGTTTGATCGTCGGCATATTTCAGGCCGCAACGCAGATCAATGAATCTACATTGTCATTTATTCCAAAACTGATCGGTGTCGCGGTCGTGTTGATGATCGGTGGGTCATGGATGTTGCAGACATTGGTCACTTACACACGCGAACTGTTCATGAGCATTCCGCGTTTGATGGGCTGATC
>JAICKZ010000172.1 GCA_025927665.1 Steroidobacteraceae bacterium
AGAAGCTGTTGGCGCGCAAGAAGAGTTCGATCGGATTGCAGGTCAGGCAGATATCAGCGATGTACTGACAGTATCGATCCTTGCTTCTTCCTTTATTGATGATAAAGATGTCGATCTGGAATTGAATATGCAAGGCGTGCGTGGCTTCTCTCGCCTTGGTCTTAATAACGATAAGTTTCGTTTTATCATGAGCGATTGCGTAGAAGAAATTTCTGCACTGCGTTCCGCATTGGGAACGTGATCAAATATCCGCCAACTGTCGCAGTCGATACAATGTATCCAGTGCTTCTCGTGGCGTGAGTGTATCGGGATCGGTTTTGCGCAGTTCAATCAAGACTTCATGTTCAGCAGATTCAACCGAGGTTTCGAGTAACAGCTCTTGTTGTTGATGGGTTGATTGTGCGTGCGAAGCATGTCGTTCCAATTCTCTTAAGTACTGGCGCGCTGCATGAATCACTTTGGGTGGAACACCAGCAAGTGCTGCCACCTGCAATCCATAACTTTGATTGGCGGGACCTTCTTTTACGGTGTGCAGAAAAATCAATTGCTCACCATGTTCTGTGGCATCCAGATGTACATTGACGCATCCATCAATTTCATTCGCCAATGAAGTGAGTTCAAAGTAATGGGTGGCAAATAAGGTGAACGCACGAATGTGCTTTGCAATATGCATTGCGCAGGCCCATGCAAGCGATAATCCATCATAGGTACTGGTGCCACGGCCGATCTCATCCATCAATACCAGACTGTTGGCAGTGGCATTATTCAAGATATTGGCTGCTTCAGTCATTTCCAACATGAAAGTTGAACGACCACCTGCCAGATCGTCCGACGCGCCGATACGTGTAAAGATACGATCAATCGAACCTACACGTGCTGACTTTGCAGGTACGAAGCTGCCAATCCGTGCCATCAATACAATCAACGCACTCTGCCGCATGAAAGTTGATTTACCACCCATGTTGGGACCGGTGATTACTAACATGCGACGCGCGGCAGTTAATTGCAGATCGTTGGGTACAAACGGTTGTGAGATGAATGTTTCCACCACCGGATGGCGACCAGCTTCAATTTCGATTACGGTGTCATCACTTAATTGCGGGCGCACATAATTTAACGTGATGGCACGTTCGGCCAAATTACACAGCACATCCAATTGTGCCAATGCTGCTGCGCTTTGTTGCAACAGTGAAAGTTGCGCAATCAATTGTTCGAGTAGCTCATTATATAATTCCTTTTCACGTGCCAGTGCTTTATCGCGCGCGCCGAGTACTTTGTCTTCAAAGGATTTTAGTTCTGGAGTGATATAACGTTCAGCATTGCGCACGGTTTGCCTGCGTACATATTCAACCGGTACACGTGCTGCATGAGTGATGCCGATCTCAATGAAGTATCCTTGCACGCGGTTATAGCCAATCTTTAGGGTGTTAATACCAGTGCGTTCACGCTCGCGGTTTTCCATATCTAACAAATATTGATCGCCGTGCTCACTGATCTGACGCAATTCGTCCAACTCGTTGTCGTAACCTGTTGCAATTACATTGCCTTCACGTAGCAACGCAGGCGGTACTTCAATAATCGCTTTATGCAACAGCTGTTGAACAAGCGGATGAGTGCTCGCTTGAATTTTTAATGTTTGCAGTAAAGGCGAATCTTGATCTTGCAGCAATGTCTGCAACTCAGGGAGTAAACTCAGCGCATTGCGTAGTTGTGCGAGATCTCGAGGTCGGGCGGACTTCAATGCGATGCGCGCCAAACAACGTTCAATATCACCAACTTGCTTTAGTAATTCTGTAATCGGTTCGTGACAACGCGAATTAATCAATGTATCGATTGCATGCAGTCGTTGCGCAACGATGGTTTGTGTACGTAATGGACGATGAATCCAACGCCGCAATTCGCGGCCGCCCATCGCAGTGGCAGTGCGATCCAGCACGCCAGCGAGTGTACATTCAGGGCGATCACTTAAACTCACATCCAGTTCAAGATTGCGTCGTGTTGCCGCATCGAGCAGCACAGCGTCACTACGGATCTCAACTTGTAAACCACGTAAATGAGGCAATGCGGATTTTTGTGTGACGCGCACATAGTGCATCAAACAACCTGCGGCACGTATTGCCATGGGCAATTGATCACAACCAAAGCCCGTCAAATCGCGGGTACCAAATTGTTCACACAGTGCGCGCTGTGCCGCGTCCAGATCAAAGTGCCAAAGTGGACGTTCATGCGTATTGATATTCAATCCCGCGAGTGAAGTTTGTTCGCTAATCAACAACTCTGCCGGACGTAGTCGTTCCAATTCACTGAACAATGCCTCATCACCTTGCGATTGCATGACTTGAAAACGGCCGCTGGATAATTCAAGCCAGGCAAGACCAAAGGCATTGTTATCTTTGATCAAGGCAGCGAGCAAACTACTACGACGTTCTTCGAGCAAGGCTTCGTCAGTTAAGGTTCCTGGTGTGACAATGCGCACCACTTGACGATCAACCGGACCTTTGGCACTTCCCTTAATTTGGGATGGATCGTTTACTTGTTCGCACAATGCAACGGATTCACCTTTACGAACTAAGCGCGCGAGATACGTTTCCATGCTGTGATATGGAACGCCTGCCATGGGAATGGGTTGTCCCGCAGATAGACCGCGCGACGTCAAGGTGATGTCGAGTAAACGTGCTGCTCGCTTGGCATCATCAAAAAATAATTCGTAGAAATCGCCCATGCGATAAAACAACAATACTTCGGGATGTTGCGCTTTAATGCGCAAGTATTGCTGCATGGCAGGCGTGTGCATGGAATAGTCGGGTTCAGCATTCATCACAGCCACCCTTCATCAGCAACTGTCGTCTATCACGCTTGACATTGTCCGCAATGAGTTACTGCTGCGCAGGAAAATTCAGCGCCAGTACTTCAGCGGTCTTCGTGGCTTGGTCTTTCATGCCCAAGTAATCGTAGGAATCACGCGAAATTTCCAATGCTTGTTTGATGGCAGGTGCACCATCATAGTTTTCGATCGCATAACGCGTACGATCCAGTGCAGCAACATAGGCGCCGCGATTGAAATAGTAGCGGGCAACAAATACTTCATAGGTTGCCAATCGGTTACGCAGGAAAATCATGCGTTGTCGAGCATCGGCTGCATAAGGGCTGTCTGGAAAGCGTTGTACCAATACCTGGAATGCTTGAAACGAAGAGCGTGAATTCGAAGGTGGACGTTTTGCCAGACTGACGCGAAACCACCTTTCCAGGAAATTTCGCTCCGGATCAAAATTGGTAAGACCTTTTACGTAGTAAGCATAGTCAACACGTGGATGCGAAGGGTTTTCACGAATGAACTGCTCTGCAAGGTCAATACAGCTTTCACGGGCGCCAGATTTGTAATACGCATACATCAGATCCAGTTGTCCCTGACGACTGACATTGCTGAATGGAAAGCGTGTAACCAAGCGCTCGTAGCTTTTGATGGCAAGGCCATAGTCGTTGCTGTCCAGGCGATGTTTGGCTTGATCGTAAAGCTCATCCGCATTGGTGGGTGGTTTATCAAAAAAACTGACGCAACCACTCATTGACGTGGCAACCAATAGTGCGGCGCACAGAGCAAGGAACTTACGTTGTAGAGGGCGAAATAGCATGGTTTTGATTGTTAACGTCAATGAGAAAAGCTGGTCACAAGACAGCAAGTATACCCATGGTACGGACAATTGTGAGTTAAAAGCTTGGAAGGTTAGTGGCGACAGGCGTTGCGTTGTAGTATGCGCGCTCCCGGAGCTTCCAACATCCCCATGCCAACCAAGAAAATCAAACCCATCGCCATTGTTGTTCCCACTGAATTCACCGGCCAGCGACTGGATCAGGTGCTTGCAACACTACTACCTGAATACTCGCGTACGCGGTTAAAGAGCTGGATTGAAGCAGGTCATGTTCAAGTGGACGGCAAGCAATGGCGTCCGCGTGATACGGTGCTTGGCGAGGAAAAGATATCAGTCTCGCCCATCATGGAAGTCGATCAGCGAGTTCAGCCTGAGGAAATAGAACTTAAAATTGTGCATGAAGATAAGGATCTGCTGGTTGTCAATAAGCCACCGGGATTGGTGGTTCACCCAGGAGCTGGCAATCCGCGAGGCACGCTACAAAATGCTTTATTGCACTACGACAAAAAGCTCGCGGTGTTACCTCGAGCCGGATTGGTACATCGCATCGACAAAGATACCAGCGGCTTGCTTGTCATCGCGCGCACCTTGGCTGCGCATACTGCTTTGACGACAATGATTGAAGGCCATGAAGTGCAGCGTCACTATGAAGCCGTGTGTGTGGGAGTGATGACAGCTGGCGGTACAATTGATGCGCCTATCGGTCGTCATCCGGTGGATCGTGTCAAGATGAGCATTCGTTCCAATGGACGCGAAGCCATTACACATTATCGAGTAATCAAACGATTTCGTGCGCATACCCATGTCAGCTTGCAATTGGAAACGGGACGCACTCACCAGATTCGAGTGCATCTTGCACATGTCGGTTATCCGATTGTGGGTGACACGGTATATGGCAGGCGCTTGCTTATTCCTAAGGGCGCCAAAGAAAAAGTGGCTACGACATTGCGCAATTTTCACCGCCAAGCTTTGCATGCCGCCAAACTAGAATTCACTCATCCAATTACGCACAAAGCCATCTCGTGCAAAGCCTCGATGCCTGCAGACATGAAACAATTGATTAAAATGCTGGAGGTTGATTTCAAGGAACAAGGATCATGATCAGATCGCACAATGGATTGACATGGATACAACCCGACTGGCCAGCGCCCGTCAACGTAGGTGCCGCATCGACATTACGAAGTGGTGGTGTGAGCACGGCGCCATTCAATAGCCTTAATCTCGCATTACACGTGAATGATGATATCGAAGCGGTATTAGAAAATCGTCATCGCGTTGCAGAGGCGTTGCACTTACCCAGTGAACCTTGCTGGTTGCAACAAGTGCATGGAACGCAAATTGTTTCTATCAAATCTTATAACGAACCGCCGATTGCCGATGCCAGTTTTACCACTCAACCAGGACAGGTCTGTGCGGTAATGACTGCCGATTGTCTTCCGGTTTTATTTTGCACGTATGCCGGTGATCGTGTTGCAGCCGCACATGCAGGTTGGCGAGGATTGGTAAGTGGTATTTTGGAATCTACTGTCAAAGCATTGAACGTACCAGGATCATCATTGATGGCCTGGTTGGGTCCGGCCATTAGCCAAAATAAATTTGAAGTGGGTGATGAAGTGATGGCTGCGTTTACTGCTCGTAACCCAAAAAATATCCAATGCTTTACACGTAATGATAATAAACGTTGGCAAGCGGATATTTATGCATTGGCGCGACTGGAATTACAGCAATTGGGTGTGCACGACATATTCGCTAATGTTGGGTGCACAGTGGCTGATGCATCACATTTTTTTTCCTATCGACGCGATGGTCAAACCGGACGTATGGCGAGTATGATCTGGCTGCAACCGCAGTGATATTTGATACTTCGATCACGATTTACCGCAGCTTTGAACCACCATTGGAACTTGTTCCATGGCATCTGTTCAAAATGTTGTGCGAGCATAGAGTGATTTAATCAATTATCAAATTTGTCGATATCGGGGTAGGCTGGAATGTTCCGGTACACATCGCAACCGTTTATGTGTAACACGTTGATGCAGCGTGTATTGCCAATACTTTGGCTCGTTGCAACGCTTGATGGTTGCACTACTACACCGAAGCAGCGTATCGCCGCTGAAATGGTAGCTCCGACGGGTATGACCAAGGATGATGCGCAATATGCCATTCCTACGCGTAGTGATCGTATTGGCCGAATAGTTGTTCCAGTGACGATCAATGGTCAACCTGATTTCCACCTGATGCTGGATACGGGCGCAACTCATTCGGTGCTTACCTCCAAGGCCGCGAGTCGTTTACAACTCAATGTCGATGAAGCTTCCATCTCTGCAGTTCAAGGTGTCTTCGGTCAGATTGATGCGCATGTGTTGAACATTGATCAATTGCAATCGGGAACTTTGAAATTGCACAATCTGCGAATGCCAGTGATCGATGGATCGGTGGTCTCAGAATTGGACGGGATTCTGGGCGCTGAAGGGATGGAAGACAAAATCATCACCGCTGATTTTGTGCATGATCGTATTCGCATTGCCGATGCCAGCAGCTTGCACACTAATGCATTGTATGCCGTCATCAAGTTTGCATTGGTCTCGCGTCGTCTAGTGGTCGTAGAAGGTATGGTCGGTCGCGTTCCTGTGCGTGCAGTAATCGATACTGGCGGTACACAAACATTGGGTAATCTCGCTTTGCTAGAAGCATTAACTAAAACTCATAGAAAACAACAGAGCGCTGACTCAGGAGTAATTGATATCACTGACAAGCTTGAATATGGAAAATTGTTACTGGCACCCGAAATCAAACTTGGGCCTGCAATCATTAATAACGCAACTATCGTGTTCAGTGATTTTGGTGTCTTTACTGTGTGGCATCTGGACAAGCGACCCACTTTGTTAATTGGCATGGATGTGCTGGGTCAGTTGGCGGAATTATCGATTAACTATCGTCGCCAGGAACTACAGGTGCGCTTACGCTAGATGTTGTAGGCGCGATTTTCAATAACTAAGCTAATTTATTTGTCATTACGTAGCCGGTCAAACGCCGAACGCAGATTTTGTTGCCTGCTACTTAAATTAAACTTAGATGAAGATTGCGGTGTGGCTGTTGATTCCACTTGTGGAGTATTAACTGTTTGTGCCGCACTAATTGCCGCTATGCGAGCAGCTTCATATAACTGTAGTGCGCGAGTTACGCACATCGTCGCGAGAGTAATAATAACGAACTGCAGCACCCGAATATTGAACCACATGGACTCTGATAGATTGCCAATTAACTGTTGAAATATAATTACAAGGTATAGAGCGCCTTGAGGACGATCAACTGCATATAGCTTGAGTGATTGACGCAAAAAACTGATGATAT
>JAICKZ010000112.1 GCA_025927665.1 Steroidobacteraceae bacterium
CTTTCTGATTGATGACAAAGGCGTGTTGCGACAGGAATGGCGTAAAGTAAAAGTACCGGGACATGTTGACGAAGTACTGGCTGCTACGCGTGAACTTTAATGATCTGATGCAATCGTAAAATGAAATTGTCGTGATATCCCTGTTCTTATAAGGAGTGTGCTGAATTGGCAAAACCCAAACGTAAGATCCCGCCATCCGAACGCCGCATTTTTGTGCTCGATACCAATGTGCTAATGCACGATCCCACCGCGATATTCCGCTTTGATGAGCACGATATTTTTATTCCCATGATTGTGCTTGAAGAATTGGATGCTGGAAAAAAAGGCGTTTCAGAAGCCGCACGTAATGTACGCCAAGTCAGCCGCTTTCTTGATGAATTAATGGCGGGTGCTACTAAAGAGCGCATCGACAAGGGATTAGAACTGCCTTCAGCGATCCGTCATGTCAATGGCAATATTACCAATGGTCACAAACCTGTTGCGACAGGACGATTGTTTTTTCAGACACGTCAACTGAGCAGTGGCTTACCCAATAAATTACCTGGCAACGGCGCGGACAATGCCATTCTTGGACAAACTTTGGCATTGCAAAAAGAACAATCCAGCACACGTGTAACGCTGGTATCGAAAGATATCAATTTGCGCATCAAGGCTGCGATTATTGGTGTACACACCGAAGATTATTACAGCGACAAGACGATAGAAGATGCCGATCTGCTGTATACCGGTGTGCAGGAGTTACCCGATCACTTCTGGGAACGTCACAGCAAGAACATGCAATCATGGCAAGAGCATTCGGACAGTTACTATCGGGTGCAAGGACCCACGGTGCGTGATTGGCATATCAATCAGTTCGTGTATCAAAAAGAGCCTGACAGTTTTGATGCCATTGTGCGTCAACTCGACGACAATACTGCTGTATTGCAAGTTGCACGTGATTATCGCAACGAACGCCACAATGTGTGGGGCATTACCGCGCGCAATCGCGAACAAAACTTTGCACTTAATATGCTGA
The DNA here is from genome assembly GCA_025927665.1 of Steroidobacteraceae bacterium. Lineage (GTDB taxonomy): Bacteria > Pseudomonadota > Gammaproteobacteria > Steroidobacterales > Steroidobacteraceae > CAILZL01. The sequence continues at coordinate 1,016 of JAICKZ010000112.1, forward strand.
TGGATCCAGAAGTTGATTTCGTCAGCATATTAGGGCCTGCAGGCACGGGTAAAACGTTGCTGACCCTCGCCGCTGGCTTGGCACAAACGTTGGAGAACAATCGCTTCAGTGAAATCATCATGACACGTGTCACTATTCCACTTGGCGAAGACATTGGTTTTTTACCTGGCACGGAAGAAGAAAAAATGGAGCCCTGGATGGGCGCACTCATGGATAATCTTGAAGTGCTTACTCATAGCCAGGAAGGCGGTAGCTGGGGACGTGCTGCAACCAATGATCTACTGCGCAATCGTATCAAGATTCGCTCACTTAATTTTATGCGCGGCCGAACTTTCCTCAATCGCTTCTTGATTGTCGACGAAGCTCAAAATCTGACGCCCAAGCAGATGAAAGCGCTGGTGACGCGCGCAGGTCCCGGCACCAAGCTCGTATGCTTGGGTAATATTGCTCAGATTGATACGCCGTATCTTTCGGAAACCACCTGCGGACTCACGTATGTCGTCAATCGCTTTCGCGACTGGGCGCATTCGGGTCACATTACATTGAAACGCGGTGAACGTTCACGATTGGCAGATTATGCTTCGGAGCATTTGTAGTGTATTTCGAGGTCACTTCATTAAAAGAAGGTTAATCACACAAGCATAACTTGATTACCTGTAATGACTGGGCAAGTATTGAGTTCTTGATCCGTATGAGCGCCAACGTGAATCGCATTGTCAGTTTTTGTGTCGCATTGTGCTTGTCATTGATTGCCAATCAATCCACACGTGCGGCCAGCAATGAGCTGCCTGAAATGGGTACGCCTTCTTCCGCAGTATTGTCGTTGGAAGATGAGTATCGATTAGGCAGTATGGTGGTGCGTGGCCTGCGTGATCAAAGTCAAATAGTGGATGATCCAGAGCTGAATGATTACATTCAGTCCATTGGTTTGCAGCTCTCCAGTCAGTCGGAACAACAACCGGTCCATTCATTTCAATTCTATGTCGTAAAAGATGCTGAGATTAATGCCTTTGCGCTTCCCGGTGGTTTTGTCTGTATCAACTCAGGGTTATTGCTGGCAACTCGCAACGAGAATGAGTTGGCCGGCGTGCTGGGCCATGAAATATCACATGTCACACAACGTCATATCGCTCGTAGCATCATTGCACAAAGCCACAATGGCATCATTTCCGCTGCTGCCATGCTTGCGGCAATTTTGCTCGGCGCTGCGGGTGGGGGCGACGCAGCCATTGCTGGCGTTGCGGCTGCACAAACGGTAGCGCTGCAAAATCAGATGACCTTTTCACGTGCTGAAGAAACGGAAGCTGACAATATCGGTATTGCCCTGCTTGCACATAGTGGCTTTGATCCCAATGGAATGTGGCAGTTCTTTGAAGTACTGGAACGTCAGAATGGCAGTCGCAAAGAGGCGGACATTCCCGCTATTTTGCGTAACCACCCTGTGACCAATGAACGCATTGCTGAAACACGCTCACGTGCCGCTCAACTGCCCGCTGTCACACATCAAGACAGTCTTAGCTATACATTAATGCGTGAACGCATGCGGGTCTTGATGACGCCAGCAGGTGAGGATCCACGTCAGTATTACTTGTTCAATGACAAAGATGAAAATAAAGTCAGTCAAAGTCAGCTCTATGGCAAAGCCTTGGCCGATATCGCGGCGCAAGAACCAAAAGATGCAGTACGTATCCTGAAGGAGTTGCTTCAAAAAGATGCGACCGTTATTCAATATCACACCGCACTAGGACAGGCACAGCTTGAGGCCGGTGATGAACGAGAGTCCATAAAAACACTCGCGCATGCAGCGGAGTTATTTCCACGCAACATTCCGGTTACGGTTCGTTACGCACAAACGTTGATGCGTGCGGGCGATGCTAAGCGCGCGCATGTTGTACTACTGGATCTTTTCAATTCAGTACCACCGACGCCGGAACAAGCAAAACTAATTGCATTAGCTGCAAACGCGGCGGGCGATAACGCGGATGCCTATTCATACATGGGCGAATACTACATTCTGGGTGGCGACTTACCGACTGCTATCGCGCAATATCAAATGGCATTGTCGGTACCCAATATTACGATTGTACAACGTGCCAAATTTGCAGCGCGGCTTGAAGAAATTCAACGCGCCATGCCGCGACGGATTCGTGCCGACCCTGAGCAGCGTGGAAGATAGTTGATCTGAGAATTGCGATAAACAGTGCGATCAAAGTACTGCCAACGAATAAACAAGTTTTCAAGAATTGAAGTCATCGCAAATTGCTTCCTTGCAAACAAATGGCACCATTGTCGATGGTGGAAACAGCGAAACAAATATTCCAATTATTTCTAAATGATTCCCAACGTGTACGCCTTGAATGTCGCGGCGGCGCGAGTGGAGCATTCCAACTTTCGAAAAATACTTTCCACATGCGTACGGATTGTACTGGGGCTAACACCTAAATTACGCGCAACTTCCTTATTACTTTCTCCGCGACTGATTCGAGCTAACACCTCAGCTTCACGATCAGTCAATACATGGGTCGTTCTAGCAGATTCCAATTGTTGACCACCTGTGGTCGCCAACACGGCATCAACAATGACGGGATCAAAACGCCCTTGCCTTGTCTCTTCATGTAAGAGCGTACTCGCATTATCCTTGCTTAAGGGCGCGCGCCACGGCCTGGCGGAACACATCGCTGTCCAAGCGGCAGCTGTTGCAAGTGTACGTTGAGGTACGGTGATCGCCTCATCAGCAACGCTACGAAAATAACCTGTGCCATCTTGCCGCTCATACACCGATGAAGCCAGATTTACTTCTTGAGTCAAACTGCGAATCTGCTGTGCTGCGCGCCAAGTCCAGTAAGGTGCGAGTCGCACTTGTTCCCAAGCTGATGCATCGAGGTGGCCATGTGTATTCCATATCCAATTGGGTATGGCAGCACGACCAATACCGTGTATCAGTCCAGCACTGTACAACTGTTTCTGAACGATAGGTGACAAGCCTTGCAATACGGCACAGTCGCGCGCAAGTTCAGCAACCCGACGGGAGTATCCAGCCAACCACGGCAACTTCAAATCGATTACGTCGGCAACCAACGTCAAAGGAACTTCATTCACTATATTAACGCCAGACATTCGAGAGTCGAATGTCTGCAACTCGTCCGTATTAAGCAACGCAAGCCAATCTCCCGCAAAACGACTTAGCAACTTAACGAGTTCATTGGGATATTTGATATTGCTTTTACTAATCACGTAGTTCAATGCCGCATCGATACCATGAACACGGCTTAGCGTCTCAAAATCACCGACAAGCGCAACACGATAGACTGACAACGGCACCTCGGGATGTTTTAGCAGTCCCGGTACACCTTGACCATCGTAGGTTTCAAAAATGTGTCGCAACCCCAACTCAACCGCGCGAGACATATGCAGCATCACTGCAATGTCCCCAGAAACTTCACAATGAATTTCCGCAAGTGGATATATAAGATCCCGGGGTACGTTGAACAAAGGATAAATTCCCGTGGTCAAGCTCCTACGTCCGGCCACATCATCACCCAAAAGTTGACCGAAGCCAGCTGCATTGGCCGTGCATCCTGACCAACGCAACAATGCAATGTAATAAGTGGCTCTGCACTCTTCCTCATTCGCACCTTCTTCCGCTGCTAACAATGCTGCCAATCGTGCGGTCCGAATCGAATGATTGGTTGGCTGTCCCTTGCTGAGATCACCAACAAAGGCCAACGCCAACATGGCATCGCTCACTGGAATGGTTGATACGTAATGCATACTTGGAAAGACGTAGACTAAAAGTTGTACTTCATCATAGCTTATTGACTATTTCATATCGGATACAATTCGAGCTCGGTTATTTAACCGATGTTCACCGGCCAATTATTTGATAACTTTCTCACAGTTATGTACTGCAATTACCAAGGGGAAAATTCATGTCTAACCGTTTTAGTCATACACTAATTTTAGCGCAGGCGAATCCAATGTCGGTGAAACCCATTATCGCGTTTACTGCCATGGTCGCACTAATGATCGCGGCCGTTACTTCTGTGCATGCCGAACCAATCAAGAACATTGTCATCGTTCATGGAGCGTTTGCTGATGGTTCTGGATGGCGGCGTGTCGTAGATATTCTTGACAAGGATGGCTATAAAGTTAACGTGGTGCAGGAACCGTTAATTTCACTTGCCGATGATGTTGCGGCGACCAAGCGCGTGCTGGATCTACAAGAAGGACCTTCACTTCTGGTCGGTCACAGCTATGGCGGAGTAGTTATTACTGAAGCGGGCAATGCATCGAATGTCGTTGCTCTTGTCTATATCGCTGCGTTTATTCCTGATCAAGGCGAGAGCGCATTAAGCTTGCTTGGAACCGTGCCCGCCGTTAACAATGATGTCCGTGCGACCAACAGTGGCTTTTTATATATCGACCCAACTGCTTTCCCTGCAGACTTTGCCGCCGATGTTGCACAACCACAGTCAAGGTTTATGGCTCATTCCCAAGTGCTTTTAGCGGCCAAAGAAGCAGGAGGAGCACCAGTAACAGCAGCTGCATGGCATCAGAAGAAAAGCTGGGCATTAATTGCCACTCATGACCACAGTATCAATCCCGACTTGGAACGCAGCATGGCCAAACGTGCAGGCAGCGAAACAGTTGAAGTTGCGGGCAGTCATGCGGTGTATATCTCCAAACCGAATGAAGTAGCTCACTTGATCGAACGAGCAGCAAAGGCATCGGCCCAATAAATATTATTAACCTTTCACGATTTAATACAATCGTGGTGGTGAAAGTCATTTACAAGAGTGCCGCTCCAACAGTTGAGCGGCACGTTTGAATCTGAATCAAAGTGGAAGATATGTATCAGCTCCACAAGCTCGAGTTAATAAATTGGATACTCACAATGATCGACAACTGTGAATCACCAACTTACAACCGAAGTCCTAACAACAATACTTCAATTTGCTTTTCCACCTGTCGACGTGTGTGTAGTGTTCGCACTACACGAAATAATCCTTGAAGGAAGGTAATGATGGTTTGAGTGGCCAACTCAGGATTAAATTCTGGTGGCAATTCCTTTACTGCTTTTGCTTCCCTAAAACGTTGCGTTAACGCGTGAGCAACGGCTTGCATTTGATCGATAACATATTTCCTTAGCTCTTTGGAAGACAGCACATCATTGGATAGACTCGCCGCCATCAGGCAAACGTTAGGCAACTTGGGATCGTCCAAATCATCTAACACAACTACGAAAAATCGTCGTACGCCTTTACGTATAAGCGGTTCTGCCATAAGTGCCTCCCATCGGCGACGGGTCACAACTTCGTCATAGTGTTTTAAACAGAGTAGATAAAGCCTTTGCTTGCTCTTGAAGCTGTTATAGAACGATCCTTCGCCAATTTTCATCACTCGCAATAAATCGCGTAGCGAAGTATTCGAATACCCTTTTGCCCAAAATAATCGGGTGGCTTGATCCAAGGCGACCGTAACATCGAATTGCTTCTGTCCACTCATGAACTCAGATTATCAAATTGTATCGTTCGCTACAAGATTGTTGCCTAATAACCATAGATACGATACCTTTATCTTGTATCAATCATTACAACATTGTGGCGAAACATGACTCAGGCAAAAATTTTGGTGACCGCTGCAGCGGGAAAGACCGGCATGCAGACTACGTTACGGCTTTTGGAGAAGGGATACCCAGTCCGAGCATTTGTTCATCAGAGTGATTCGCGCAGTGATTTACTTAAGCGCGCGGGAGCAGACATCCTGATCGGTTCGATGGAAAATTGGGGTGATCTCAAAGCAAGTTTACATGGAGTGCAACGCGCCTATTTCTGTCCACCATTGGAACCGGGAACACTTCGTAGAGCAGCTTTGTTTGCTGCTGCTGCGGAAGCAGCAAAACTTGAAGTGGTAGTAGAACTCAGTCAATGGCTTGTAGATCCATCCCATCCCGCAATGCATGCACGTGAAAAATGGCTTTCTCATAAAATGTTTTTGTGGAACAGGAGCTTCGATATTGTTTGCGTGAACCCTGGCTGGTTTGCTGACAATTACATGGCAGCACTTGAAACAATAGCGCAGTTTGGACTTATGGCACTTCCACTTGGAAATGGTCTCAATGCCCCTCCTTCAAATGAAGACATTGCCGCAGTCATCGTCGGCGCACTTACCAACCCCGCTCCACATATTGGTAAAACATATCGACCTACCGGACCACAACTGCTTGACCCAAATGAAATAGCATTTATCTTCGGAAAAGTTCTTGATCGGAAAGTGAGATATCAAGACGCCCCACTCAACTTGTTCTTGAAAGTGGCAAAATCACTGCGGCTCTCGGACTTTTTGATCTTGCAACTTTATTGGTTTTTACAAGAGTATCAAAAAAATTCATTTGGCATTGGTGCACCTACCAATGCGGTGTTTGAAGTAAGCGGGGTACAGCCGGAAAATTTTGAACACATCGTCCGGCGCTATGTGGCAGCATCTCCAATATCAAAACGAAGTGTCGCAAATACATCTCGAGCCGCTGTCAATCTTATTCGAGCCTTAATTACACCTTCTCCCAACTTGAATTTAATCGCTCGAAATCTAGGCTTTCCAGACAAAATGGAACCCGCGCTTTTTGCGGTTGAATCAGAAGAATGGAGATCTGAGCATATATAGCTGACAAGCAGACCAAATCTTTAGTAGTTTGCGATCAGATTGACGTCATGGTTAATTCACCTAACCGCGTTAACATATTTGTCCAAGATGATGTAGCATCTACGGCTGATATAAAACGCGTTAGGAAACAAGATGGCTTCTTTGACAACACTGTATCGCGCCCTGCCGTTGCTTGCATTATTCATGCTCGGTGGCTGTGCAACAGCACCCGGTCGCACTACTAACGCTGATCCATTGCAAGGATTTAATCGCGGTGTATATAAATTCAACGATACAGTTGATCGAGCCACGTTAAAGCCTGTTGCCAAGGGTTATCAAAAAATTACAACGCAATGGATGCGCACAGGAGTAAGTAACTTTTTTGGTAACCTGAGTGAACCCTGGACTATTGTGAATGAGTTGTTTCAAGGCAAGCCCAAGTTCATGGGACAACAAACTGGCCGTTTTGTGGTTAATTCGATCCTGGGAATAGGTGGCTTGTTCGATGTGGCCAGTAAAATGAATTTGCCAGCACGTCAAGAAGATTTTGGTCAGACGCTCGCAGTATGGGGAACACCATCGGGTCCCTATCTCATGTTGCCATTTTTTGGACCGTCTAATATTCGTGATGGACTGGGCCGTATTCCTGATTATTTCGGACACCCGTTTAGATACATACCTGTCAATTGGAAAGTGACAACCGCATTGGACGTATTCGACGTGGTTTCAGAACGTGAAAAATTGTTGAGTGTAGAAGACACGTTGAAGAAAGCGTATGACCCTTATGGCTTCATCCGCGATGTGTGGGTGCAACAACGTGAGTATCAAATATACGATGGTAATCCGCCAGCGCCACCAGAAGATGAAGACAATTATGATGATGACGCAGATAGCAAAGACGCAGCACCTGTAAAATCCGGTGAATCAACTGACCAGAAGTGATTCCACCTCACTAATGGCTGCCAGCGACCTTAATTGTGCTGGCAGTTCGTGATAACGAACTGTCTTGTTCGTTCGCTTACCGTAACGCAGCCATTCGAGCAGTAACGCAAGTCCTGCGCTATCAGCATGTGTCACTGCTGCCAAGTTAACATTGATGACATTGGCACTTTCAAACAATTGCTCACTTTGTTTCAGTAATTCCGTGGCTGTGGCAAAACTTAAGTTACCACTGATCACGAACTGATCGGCGCCATTCCTTGTTAAAGTAGTTTGCGCCATGATTAATGCACTTTGCCTGGCGCATTCGGTGTTGGTTTAGATGAGGCAGCTTGTGATTGCAAACGCTTGATCACTGCATCAAGACCTTTCTGATCTATCTCGCTGCCAAAGTCAGTCTGAAAAGATTTGACGTACGATACACCTTCAATCACCACATCCCAGGCCTTCCAGCCGGTATCGGTTTTATGGAGTGTGTAATTAACTGGAACCGTCGTGCCATTACTACGACGAATTTCGGATTTTACAGTGGCAGTCGTATCGGTCGGATCACCTTTGTACGGCAGAATCTTCATACTATCTGCCTTAAAATCCAAAATAGCATCGCCATAGTTGTTGATCAGCGACTTATAAAAAGCATCAATGAATTGTTTACGTTGCTCAGGCGTGGCTTCGCGCCAATGTTTGGCCAGTACATGCTTGGCTGCATACTCTGTGTCAAAGTTGGCGAGAAAATATTTGTCGATCAACTTATGTAGTTGCGCCGGGTCTTTGCGATATTGCTCGCGATTTTTATCCAGATCCGACAACAGCTGTTTGGCAACATTGTCCACGACTTGATCAGGTGTAAGTGCATCTGCGGCATACGATGTATTTCCATACATTACGAACGTACTTAAGATGACTGCCAATGTCACCAGCAACCATTTTGAATTGCGATTAAATATTTGCATGATTGATCTACCTCGCGCGATTTATTTGTCACTCTTGGGCGCAGCAGTATCACTGCTGCTCTTACCAGCCA
>JAICKZ010000034.1 GCA_025927665.1 Steroidobacteraceae bacterium
CGATATTATTGATCTGCGACATGCGTTCAAAGTCCGCGTACAAACCGTCGGAGAATAAAGCGTCCAACATATACCCAAAGATTTGACCAAAGCTGGGACCACGAGCCGGTACAAAGGAATTCTGTTTATCACCGCTACGAGTGGCAATCACGATAACTCGCTCGGCACCAAGGTGAATGGCCGGACTGAACGGTGATGATTGGCGCATGGAGCCATCGCCATAAAATTCATTGCCCATGCTTACCGCGGGAAACAGAAACGGCACTGCGACACTGGCCATCAAATGATCGATGGTGATGGCGGCAGGTTCACCTGCATGACGCACACGTGTCCAAGCTTTTTTATCTGCACTGGATTGAAAGAAAAATACCGAGCGTGAATTGCTATAACTCGCGGCTGAAATGGCCAGTGCGTCAAGATTACCTTCTTCGATGGATCGATCAATACGCGAAAAGTCATAATTATTTTTCAACAGCACGCGCAAAGGCGCGTTGTCTAATAGTGATGGTGGCGGTGGCAACATCCATCCACCTGACATAGCAGAGATTACCCAGTGCAAGCCACTACGTATCATGCTCATCCAATCAGTGTCGAACACCTGCGGCACTTCAAAATTGCGCCACACTCGTTCGAGATTGCCTACTGCAACTTTGTAGCGATGCGCATGAATGGCCAATGCCGTCGCGTTAATGGCACCAGCCGATGTCCCCACGACAATGGGAAAAGGGTTGACTGCACGCGTAGGCAATAGATCGGACAGTGCTTTCAATACACCTATTTGATAGGCCGCACGTGCCCCACCGCCCGGTAAGAGCAGTCCAGTTTTAGCAGTATGCGATGTTTCAGTGGACTGCGTCATATTAGTCGGTCAGATGATTGATCCAATGACTCATGATTATTCAAGCTCATCGCTGCAATACCAATACAGAATGTTAGAAACTTCAAGGTTGTATACAAGAGTAACACAGTGCACCATGACACTCTTGCAACACACTTCTCCATATGGACAAAACCCATGAAGACCTTATCCATTGTTAGCGTCCTTTCGACGTTGTTCTTAAGCCCCGCACATGCCACAGCCGCACCCTTGGTTGGTGAAAGCGCGCCTGAATTTCGTTTGCAGGACAGCGTCGGACAGTGGCATACATTAAATGAGTATCGAGGCAAGTGGCTCGCGTTGTACTTCTATCCAAAGGATGGTACACCGGGGTGTACCACCGAAGCTTGCGAATTTCGCGACAATGTATTCGCGTTTCGAGACATCAATGCCGTCATCGTTGGTATTAGTGTCGATGATGTAGACGATCATAAAAAATTTGCTGCCAAGCACAGCTTGCCCTTCACCATTCTTGCCGATAGTAATCAGGAAGTCAGTAAAACCTATGGCGTGCTCTCATCGTTCTTAGGCTGGCATTTCTCGCGACGTAATACTTTCTTGATTGATCCAAATGGTCGCGTTGCCAAACATTACGAAAAGGTTGATCCCAAAGGTCATTCACAACAAGTGCTTGCAGATATCAAAGCGCTGCAGAAAGAAAATAAATAATTGCAGCACATCAAAATTTTTATGGATGAATGTAGGTGTATATCACCAGAATAGAAATCGCATTGTTATGATGCCTGGTTGCCGACGCTGCGCTGCAAAAGATCTATAATCAATGTCAGCAACACATGTCCAACGTCATATGGAACGATGTAGCATCATTTAGAGCGTAAACCATGAATCAATTCGGGAAGCTTGTTATCAAATTATAACGCTGACTTAAAATCGCTATTTGCGCAGTAGTTTAAACGCATGTGTCCATTCGTTATCTTTAAAGCCGAGAATGCACCACAACATGCACAATGGTTCTATGGCACGTGCAGCTTCTGCTTTGCCCATGTCCGCAACTTCCCAACCGAGTGCTTGTACTAGCTTGCTTACGGTTTGCTTGGCTGAATCATCGTTGCCGCAAATGAACATTGTCGGTGTGCCGTCGGTATATTTTGGTTGCACCATGCGCGCACTTCCCACTGAATTAAACGCTTTGACGAAGCGTACATCGGGAAACTCTGCTTGCAGTTTTTCCATCAAGGCGAGATTCATATCAGTAAAGAATTGCAGCACACCATTGACCGGCGGTTTATCCGCGAGAGGATTGGTGGTGTCGATAACAATTTTACCTTTTAGATTTGCGTTACCAGCATCACGCAATACTGCCGCAGCGGCTGTACCTTTCACCGCCAACACCAATACTTCACCAAATTGCGCGGTGGCGGCAACGTTGCCCAACTTGGCCTTATCGTATGTGCGTTGCCATTCCGACAATTTATGGATATCTCGTGTGCCGAGCATCACTGCATGACCTTGTTGCAAGAACCCTTGCGCCAAAGACTTTGCTACATCGCCCGAACCCAGTATTCCAATATTCATAGATTTCTCCAAAGCCGTTATCTGTTCATCTGCGTTGGTTAATTTGCCAGCACTGAAATTATGCGCGCTTGAGATTGTTGATGCCAACGGATATTTCTCGATAGAGAATTATTCATTTCATATGTATTAGAGCGAGCAAGCCGTTCAATTCATACATGCGGCCTGAATTATAAGGTACGTATTCCTCACCATATGATTCATTGGTAGCGGCAAATATTACCGCCAACTTTTTAATTATGGCATTGTCAGAAAGTCATTCGTTGATGACAATGTATCTTTGAATCCGTGTTCACTTAATAGGAGAAGAATATGCGTATGACATCAATCATTTTTGCCTTTGTATGCTTCGCGTTGGCCATGCCAGCATGGGCAGACAAGTATCTCGATACGATAGAAAATTTTAAGCGAGCTGAAGTTGCAAAACCTTATTTCACCTCAGCTTATGGATATGCAGTGTTTCCGACGATTGGGAAAGGCGCCATTGGAGTGGGTGGTGCAGGAGGTAAAGGTCATGTCTATCAAGGCGGCAAGTTTGTAGGCGAAAGCACCTTGGTACAACTGTCTGTTGGTTTTCAATTGGGTGGTCAAGCTTATAGTCAAATTGTGTTCTTCGAAGATAAACGTGCGTTTGATGAGTTTACAAGTAATGGTTTTGAATTTGGCGCAGATGCTTCGGCGGTGGCAATTACTGCAGGTGCGAATGCACAAGTTGGAACCACTGGTGTTTCAGCAGGAGCAAGTACCACAGTAGAGCATGGCAAAGCCGTTGCGCAGTACTACAAAGGATTCGCCGTATTGACCTTGGCGAAAGGAGGTCTGATGTATCAAGCGGCGCTTGCGGGACAAAAATATACGTTTAGGCGTAAGTAAGACGCGACACAAATTCTTACTGCGATCTGTGACTGCCAGAAGTTGGAGTTATTGTCTTCAACAGCAACTTCAATTTCTTAAGGTCGAAGTATTGGTCAATGATAAGTTGGACATGACAGCGGTATCGACTTTATCCGGTATATGTGAGCAGAAACCGATGCCAACATAGAAGGGGCTATCAACATGCAGTTGAATACTGGAGCCGAACTGATGCATGGGTTCGCCATTCATACTGACATACAGTGCGAACGAATCGCCATGCTTTTCAATGCCGATTCGTTTGGCATTGGCGATGACCAAATCATCAGGTGATGTTCCACCAGGCAACGCGCCACGACTCCCAATTCGATATTCCGTATCCTTAATGCGTTGTCCTTTCTCTGCTCTCCATGCCAGTTGAATCATTCCTGCGCCATGTAGAGCGGCAAAAACTTCACTGGAATCATCATCAAGACTTTGACGAATCATGAGCACGGCTTTGCGATCACCATAGCCTTGTGAATCGGGAAAATTTATATCCGCTGCCAACGAAACATCGCCCTGCATTTTCTTCCATAAAAAGCGAAACTCATCTCGCACATACCAGATGTTGTAACCGGCCGAGACGATGGTGTACTTCCCTGTGGCTGCATCATAACTCGAGTGACCTAGCAACACCGCAGCGCCGACATCCGACTGCGCATCAAACACACCAATCGGTTCATTTAATGTGCGCGCAGCACGATGAAAATCAGTGGGTGGTGAGACTTGTTGATGCGTGGCAGAGCCAGGCAATGCCCAATCTGGCACGGGTGCCGGTGCCTCTGCAATCGCGCTGTATGACACAATCGTAAGTAACGACAACACTATTCGGCCATGCGTGTTTTTCATTTGCATACTCCGGTAAGCATTCTGCTGCTAACCATTGTTATATTGCGGTTATCTTTAAGCGCGAATCAATTGCCTTCCGGTTCACGCAATATCTTTTGAATTGACATTGATTTGTCAATGCAACGCCGATAGAAATTGCGTTAATCCGCTATTACAACTTCACTTCCAGAATGGTCATAGAATTGGTTTTACCGGCAACACCTGACAATTCACCACCGGTCAGAATGACATGATCACCCAGTTCAACCAGTTTTTTCTCTAGTAACAATTTGAAGATAGCGGCGTATACCAAGTGCGGACTGGTGTGAGTAATGTCGAACGCAACTGGATACACGCCACGATACAACGTGACACGACGACAAGTGGCTTCATGACGAGTGAATGCATAGATCGGAATATCGGAACGAATGCGTGACATCCACAGTGGTGTGCTACCGGATTCAGTTAATGCAACAATGGCACGTACTTTGAGATGATTGGCTGTGTACATCACTGCCATCGCAATGGCTTCGTCAGCACGACCAAACAATTCATTCTCGTCGCGACGACGCAAATGCGTGTGGGACGTTTCGTATTTTTCCGCACCTTCAATAACCGATGCCATGGCTTGCACGGCTTTAACCGGATACTTACCGCTTGCGCTTTCCGCTGACAACATCACTGCATCCGTTCCGTCGAGTACCGCATTGGCAACATCTGAAACTTCGGCACGAGTTGGAATAGGATTGTAAATCATCGATTCCATCATCTGCGTTGCGGTGATGGCAACACGATTGTGCTTGCGGCATTCTTCGATAATTAACTTTTGCAAACTGGTGAGTTCTGCATAACCCACTTCAACACCCAGATCACCACGCGCCACCATCACTGCATCGGAAGCTTTAACAATTTCAGTAAGATTCTCAATTGCTTCGACGCGTTCAATCTTGGCAACGATTTTACCTTCACCGCCTGCTTCGCGTAGCAACGTACGAGCAAGCTCAACATCGGCAGCGGTGCGCACAAATGATACGGCGAGATAATCTACCTTCATGCTGGCAGCCAACTTGATATGCTCTTTATCGGCATCCGTTAACGCATCAGCAGACAAACCACCACCTTGCAAGTTGATGCCTTTTTTATCCGACAACTCACCACCCACTAATACTTTAGTAAGAATACGTGGGCCTTCAACCTTAAGGACTTCCAACGAAATTTGACCGTCATTGAGCAACAACACGTCGGCTTTCTTTACATCATTAGGTAATCCTTTGTAAGCCACGCCGACTGATTTGGCGGTGCCATCATTTGCACCGAGTGATACGTCCAGCGTGAACTCTTCATTCTCTACCAGCATCACTTTGCCTTCGGCAAAGCGATCAATGCGAATCTTTGGACCTTGCAAGTCACCCAGCACACCGACCCACTTGCCGACTTCGACACCCGCCTTGCGTGCCAGCTCGGCGCGTCGCACATGATCTTCTGAATTGCCATGTGAGAAATTCAATCTCACGATGTCTGCACCAGCACGAACAATTTCTGTCAGTACTTTGGCATTGTCTGTGGCGGGGCCCAGAGTGGTTAAAATTTTTGTGCGGCGCTGCGTAATTAGCATAGGGTTGTAACTCTAAAAGAAAACAAGTTTAAATTTTATACTTAAGGATCAAGCGTTCTTGGCACGTGCTTCAAGCATGGCGACTGCGGGCAGAACCTTGCCTTCAAGGAATTCGAGGAATGCGCCGCCACCAGTAGAGATGTAAGAAATATCTTTTTCAACATCATACTTTTCAATCGCGGCCAGAGTGTCGCCACCACCTGCAATGGAGAATGCTGAGCTTTTGGCAATGCTCTTGGACAATGCTTTAGTGCCTTCACCAAAAGCATCGAATTCAAATACACCTACCGGACCATTCCACACAATGCTACCTGCGGTTTGCAATAACTTGTCGAACAACGCAGAAGTTTGTGGCCCCACATCGAGAATCAAATCATCAGCGGCAACGTCTTTTACTAATTTGACGGTGGCAGGGGAAGTTGCAGAAAATTCTTTAGCAACGACTACATCAATGGGTAATGGAATAGTTACACCGGTTTGTTTAGATTTCTCAAGAAGCTTCTTGGCGATATCCAACATATCAGCTTCGTACAATGATTTACCCACGGGATGACCAACCGCAGCAAGGAAGGTATTGGCAATACCACCACCGACAATCAGGTGATCCACTTTGTTCATCAAGCTTTCAAGCACGGTAAGTTTGGTGGAAACTTTCGAACCGGCAACGATTGCAACCAATGGCCGCTTCGGTGCCAACAATGCTTTTTGCAATGCATCCAGTTCATTGGTTAATAAATTACCCGCACAAGCGATCTTGGCAAATTTACCAACACCATGTGTGCTGGCTTCGGCGCGATGTGCGGTACCGAAAGCATCCATCACATAGACATCGCACAATGCAGCCATCTTTTGTGCGAGATCTTCTTTATCCTTCTTTTCGCCTTTATTGAAACGCACGTTTTCAAGCAACACTATTTCACCGGGAGCAACGGCGACGCCTTCCAACCAATCCTTGATCAAACGGACTTGAGTGCCAAGCAATTCGGATAAACGTTTGGCAACCGGTGCGAGTGAAAACTCTTCGGCATAAACACCTTCCTCAGGACGACCGAGATGCGACATCAACATTACTGCCGCGCCTTTTTCTTTGGCCGCTTTGATGGTGGGTAATGAAGCACGAATGCGTGCGTCAGAAGTAACTACACCGTCGGTCACGGGCACATTCAAATCTTCACGAATCAATACTCGCTTGCCCTTTAAATCAAGGTCAGTCATGCGCAACACATTCATCACTCATCCTCTCTCATAGGCTGGATCACGACCCAGCATTCAGCATAGGAGCTGGGTTTCAACCCAACCTACAAAAATCATTCGAAAGTATTCTCATCTCACCATGCACTAAGCGAAACGGTCGAGATGCGCTCCAAAAAAGAAGGCGAGAATAATCTCGCCTTCTGTATCACTCGTTATTACTTGGCAATCACGCGTGCCATTTCCAGCACTTTACTCGAGTAACCCCATTCATTGTCATACCACGATATGACTTTGACGAAGGTACCGTCGAGGGCAATGCCGGCTTCAGCATCGAAAATAGAGGTACGACTATCGTCACGGAAATCCGTGGAAACAACCTTTTCTTCGGTGTAACCCAGCACACCTTTCATCGCGCCTTCTGATGCGGCCTTCATGGCATCACAAATTTGCTTATAGGTTGTTTCGTTTTTCAACTCAACAGTGAGATCCACAACGGACACATCCGAGGTCGGTACGCGGAACGACATGCCAGTCAATTTCTTGTTTAGCTCAGGAATCACCACACCAACGGCTTTTGCAGCACCCGTAGAAGATGGAATGATGTTTTCCAAAATGCCGCGGCCACCACGCCAATCTTTGTTCGATGGACCGTCAACCGTTTTCTGCGTCGCAGTTGTTGCATGCACCGTAGTCATCAAGCCACGTTTGATACCAAAGGTGTCATTCAACACTTTGGCAATCGGCGCAAGACAGTTGGTGGTGCATGAGGCATTGGAGATAATGGTTTGACCTGCATAGGTCTTGTCGTTCACACCGAATACGAACATCGGTGTATCGTCTTTCGACGGTGCCGACATGATGACCTTCTTGGCACCTGCAGCAAGATGCTTCTCGCAAGTTTCTTTGGTGAGAAACAAGCCAGTCGATTCAACGACAACTTGTGCGCCGATCTCGCCCCACTTCAACTCTGCAGGATCCTTGACTGCAGTGAGACGAATTTTCTTGCCGTTCACGATCAGTGTATTGCCTTCAACTGCAATCGTACCTTTGAAGTGACCATGCACGGAATCGTACTTCAACATGTAGGCCAGATAATCCGGCTCAAGCAAGTCGTTGATGCCTACGATCTCGATGTCCGGAAAGTTTTGTACCGCGGCGCGAAACACCATGCGTCCGATGCGGCCGAACCCATTGATACCTACTTTAATACTCATATTTCACTCCGCAAATTTAAATTAAACTTTAAAACTAAAACTTAAAACAAACTCAAACTAAATTCCATGAACCAGCAAGAACCTGTTTGGCAGTTGCCACCACGTTCTCAACTGTAAATCCAAATTGCTTGAACAACTCTTTGGCAGGCGCTGAAGCACCAAAGCGATCAAGGCCAATCACCGCGCCATTGCTGCCAACGTAACGCCACCAGCCTTCACGCACGCCCGCTTCAATTGCCACCCGATGTATCACCGCACGCGGCAACACCGATTCACGATAGGCAGCATCTTGAGCATCAAACAAGGTGGTGTTCGGCATGGAAACCACGCGTACACGAGTACCGCTTGCGATCAACTGCTTGGCAGCATCCATGGCCAACGCGACTTCAGAACCGGTGGCGATCAATATCAACTCAGGTGCGCCTTGAGAGTCCAACAATACATAGCCACCACGACGTATGTTAGCAATTTGCTGTGCATCGCGCACTTGATGTGCCAATGCCTGTCGTGTGAGCACTAACACAGAAGGCCCGGCAGCATGTTGCACCGACGCACCCCACGAAACCGCAGTTTCAACTGCATCGCAAGGACGCCATAACTGCAGACCCGGAATCAAGCGCAAACTGGCTGTATGTTCAACAGGTTGATGCGTTGGCCCATCTTCACCAAGACCAATTGAATCATGTGTGAACACATAGATGACACGGATTCGTGACAGCGCCGAGATGCGCACCGCATTGCGTGCATAGTCGGAGAACACCAGGAAGGTGCCACCATAAGGTATGAACCCACCATGCACAGCAATCCCATTCATGATGCCGGCCATCCCGAATTCACGCACACCGTAATGCAAGTAATTACCGCTGAAATCGCTGCCGGTAATCGATTTGCTATCTTTGCGATTGGTGTTATTGGAACCCGTCAAATCGGCTGATCCACCTAAAAATTCTGGTAGTGCGGGGCCAATTGCATTCAATGCCTGTTGTGATGATTGACGAGTTGCAACTGTTGGCGCCGCTTCGACCGTTTTGCTGATATAGGCATCGAGTATTGATTGGAAATTTGCCGGCAACTCGCCTTTGATGCGACGAGTGAATTCAAGCGCCAATTCTGGGAATTGTTTCGTATAGCTATTAAACAGTTCTTGCCACTTCGCTTCGCGTGCTTTACCAGCGGCAGTTGCATCCCAGGCGGCACGAATCTCAGCGGGAATTTCAAATGCAGGATAAGGCCAGTTCAAATTCTTTCGAGATGCAGCGACTTCTTCTACACCCAATGCAGCACCGTGAGTGGCTTCAGTGCCTTGCTTGTTAGGTGAGCCAAAGCCAATGATCGTCTTGCAACAAATTAACGAAGGGCGATCAGTCACTGCCTTGGATTGTTGAATGGCGCGTTCAATCGCCGCAGGATCATGACCATCAATACCCGCGACGACGTGCCAACCATACGCTTCAAAGCGCATGGGCGTGTTATCCGTAAACCAATCATGCACTTCACCATCAATGGAAATGCCATTGTCATCATAAAAGCCAATCAGCTTGCCCAATTTCAAAGTGCCTGCAAGTGAACAGGCTTCATGCGAAATGCCTTCCATCAAACAACCATCGCCCATGAATACATAGGTGTGATGATCTACAACATTAAAACCAGGTCGATTGAATTGAGTTGCGAGCAGTCTTTCTGCCAATGCCATACCCACCGCATTGGACAAGCCTTGACCGAGTGGTCCCGTGGTGGTTTCGATACCCAAATGCGGTTCGTATTCAGGATGTCCTGCGGTATGCGAACCCCATTGACGAAAACGTTTGAGTTCATCCATTGATAATGGGTAGCCGGTTAGATTCAGCAATGCATACAACAGCATTGAGCCGTGACCGTTGGACAATACGAAGCGATCACGATTAGGCCAAAGTGGATTGGCAGGGTTGTGTTGCAGATGATCGCTCCATAGTACTTGGGCAATATCGGCCATCCCCATCGGTGCACCAGGATGTCCCGAGTTGGCTTGCTGCACGGCGTCCATGGCCAGAAAGCGAATGGCGTTGGCCAAGGTACGACGATCAATATTCGTATTGGAGTTCTGACTTGAATTTTGGGGCATGGGAACGTTAACCCTGGAAAATATTAGAGCCGCGTATTGTCTACCAGCCAGGCTGCTAGGGCAAATAAGATTGTGTTCATAGTGGCTTAAAAAATGGTATTAGGAGCGGATTGAGGCTGTTTGTTAAGCCGTCCGTTTTGCAATACCCCTTCAGTCAGCAATCGCAATTAATGAGTTGTCTCTGCACCGAATTGGGTGTTACGTAGTTAGCGCGGTTTTATTTATTGAAATCGTAGTCGCGAAAATTAAGTTAGGTTTAGCAAAACGATGCCGGTACACACGAGAAAACACACGCCTCATACATCAAAATTGTGATATTGCCATTCAATTCAGTAGAGCCTATACGTGAACAATACAGTGGCCAATCACTAAGATGCGAATTCTTTAGAGCTTTAACAATGACCCAAGTAGTCATCATTACCGGTGCAAGTCGAGGTATTGGTGCAGCGACCGCACTACTCGCAGCACAACGTGGTTATGCAGTATGCGTTAACTATCGCAAAGACGTAGAAGCAGCCGAGCGTGTTGCCACAAAAATAAAAACTGCTGGTGGCCAGGCTATTGCGGTGGCTGCGAATGTTGCAATCGAATCTGATGTGATGCGCTTATTTGAAACTTGCGACAAAGAACTCGGCCCACTAACCGCATTGGTAAACAACGCTGGCATTCTCGAGACACAGATGCGCATTGCAGACATGGACGTCTCACGCGTGCAACGTATCTTCGCTACTAATGTAATTGGATCATTTCTGTGTGCACGTGAAGCGGTAAAACGTATGTCAACCAAGCATGGCGGTAACGGTGGTGCTATCGTTAATGTTTCATCCGGTGCAGCACGTTTAGGTTCGCCCGGTGAGTACGTTGACTATGCTGCATCAAAGGGTGCTATTGATACTTTTACCATTGGCTTGGCACGCGAAGTGGCTGAAGAAAATATTCGTGTGAATGCCGTTCGCCCCGGTTTTATCTACACAGAAATGCACGTCAGCGGCGGTGAACCGGAACGAGTGAATCGTCTTAAAGCGCTTGTACCTATGAAACGTGGCGGCACTGCTGATGAAGTTGCAAAAGCCATACTGTGGCTACTCTCGACCGAAGCTTCTTACACTACGGGTAGTTTCATTGATGTTAGTGGCGGAAAGTAATTCAGCTGTACCTAAGTTACGTTTATACTCTGCGGCCTTTATGACGCCATTCGTTCAATCCTTAACTCAACCACAAGGGAAACTCTAAATGTCCGGTAGCTATCTGTTCACCTCCGAATCCGTATCTGAAGGGCATCCTGATAAAATTGCTGACCAGATTTCCGATGCCGTTCTAGATGCCATTCTGGCGCAGGACACTCGCGCTCGCGTTGCATGCGAAACCATGGTGAAAACCGGCGTCGCCATTGTTGCAGGTGAAATCACTACCAGCGCCTGGGTCGACCTTGAAGCACTGACTCGTAAAGTGATTTTGGATATCGGCTATGACTCAAGCGACGTAGGGTTTGATGGCGCAACTTGCGGCATTTTGAACTTGATCGGTAAGCAATCTCCCGACATCAATCAAGGCGTTGATCGTAAAAAGCCTGAAGAACAAGGCGCTGGCGATCAAGGTTTAATGTTTGGTTATGCTTGTAATGAAACCAAAGAATTAATGCCTGCTGCGATTCACTATGCGCATCGCTTGGTGGAACGCCAAGCCAAAGTGCGCAAAAAAGGCGTGTTGCCATGGCTGCGTCCCGACGCAAAGAGCCAAGTCACCTTGCGTTACGAAAACGACCAAGCCGTAGGTTTGGATGCAGTGGTGCTTTCCACTCAACACGATCCAGAGATCAAGTATAAAGATTTGCGTGAAGCAGTCATTGAGGAAATCTTGCGGCCAACATTGCCCAAAGCCTGGTTCAGCAAAGTTCAAAACAACAAGATTCATATTAATCCCACGGGCAAATTTGTAATCGGTGGTCCGGTAGGTGATTGCGGTCTGACAGGCCGCAAGATTATTGTTGATAGTTACGGTGGCATGGCACGTCATGGTGGCGGTGCATTCTCCGGTAAAGATCCATCCAAAGTGGATCGCTCTGCTGCATACGCAGCGCGCTATGTGGCTAAGAACATTGTGGCCGCAGGTTTAGCGGATCGTTGCGAAGTACAAGTGTCTTATGCCATCGGCGTGGCGCAACCTACTTCAATCACCGTGATGACTTTTGACACGGGCAAATTGCCGGATGCAAAAATCGAAAAATTAGTACGTGGCCATTTCGATTTACGTCCTTATGGAATCATGCAAATGCTGGATTTGTTACATCCCATGTACCAGGCAACTGCATCGTATGGTCACTTTGGTCGCACACCGGTTGAAATGACCAATCCGGTCGACAAGAAGACACGTTTTACCGCATTTTCTTGGGAAAAAACGGATAAGGCAGAGGCCTTGCGTAAGGATGCGAAGCTTTAAGACAGTCTCTTCCATGTAGGATGACAGGAGGATTTGTCACCTGATGATTTTGATGGCTCACTCATCGAGGAGCGCTGCAGCAGATCTGTAAAGGATCAGCCAGGCTCGATCAGTGACCCGACTTTTCAACGGCGCTCTCTAATTTACTTTTATTTAATTGGAGAAGTGTATGAACGCTGTTGTCTCGAAAAATTTCACTGACTTCTATGTCAAGGATATGTCGCAAGCCGGATGGGGTCATAAGGAAATGGCCATTGCCGAAACCGAAATGCCTGGGTTGATGGCCATTCGCAAAGAATACGCCGCCTCGCAGCCGCTCAAAGGCGCGCGCATTGCTGGGTCATTGCATATGACCATTCAAACCGCGATGTTGATTGAAACGCTCAAAGCATTGGGCGCCGATGTGCGTTGGGCCTCATGCAACATCTATTCAACACAAGATCATGCTGCCGCTGCGATTGCCGCCAATGGCACACCAGTGTTTGCTTATAAAGGCGAAACTTTGGATGAGTATTGGGAGTACACCCATCGCATCTTTGAATGGCCCAACAATACGCATGCCAACATGATTCTGGATGATGGTGGCGATGCAACGTTGTTGTTGATGCTGGGCGCGAAAGCAGAGAAAGATGCATCATTAATTGCCAAGCCCACGAATGAAGAAGAAGTTGCATTGTATGCATCCATCAAAAAGCGTTTGGCTTCTCAACCTGGTTGGTATTCAACGCGTCTGGCGCAAATCAAAGGTGTGACTGAAGAAACCACCACCGGCGTCAAGCGGCTATATCAAATTGCCAAAGAAGGCCAGCTGCCCTTCCCTGCAATCAACGTGAATGATTCAGTAACCAAATCGAAATTCGATAACTTGTATGGTTGTCGCGAATCATTGGTCGATGCGATCAAGCGCGCCACCGATGTCATGCTTGCTGGCAAGGTTGCCGTTGTTGCGGGCTTCGGTGATGTCGGCAAAGGTTCAGCAGAAAGTTTGCGTGCCTTGTCAGCGCAAGTATGGGTCACTGAAATTGATCCCATTTGCGCGTTGCAAGCGGCGATGGAAGGTTATCGTGTTGTCACCATGGAAGAGGCCTGTGATAAGGCGGACATCTTTGTAACCGCGACTGGCAATGTAAATGTGATCAATCACGATCACATGAAGCGCATGAAGCATCAGGCCATCGTATGCAACATCGGTCACTTCGATAGTGAAATCGAAATCGCCGCACTCAAGCAATACAAATGGGAAAACATCAAACCCCAAGTTGATCATGTGATCTTCCCTGATGGCAAACGCATCATTATTCTAGCTGAAGGTCGTTTGGTTAATCTCGGCTGTGGCACTGGACATCCTTCATTCGTGATGTCCAATTCATTCACCAATCAAGTATTGGCACAAATTGAATTGTTCCAGCATGGTGCCAATTACAAAAATGACGTGTATGTATTACCAAAACGTTTGGATGAAAAAGTTGCACAACTGCATCTTGAACGCATTGGTGTGAAGTTGACCCGACTCACTGCTGAACAAGCCAAATACATCAGTGTGAATGCAGACGGTCCATACAAGCCAGACCACTACAAGTATTGAGATTGAGTTTCGATAAAGCCCCCTTTGCTGCAAAGTAAAGGGGCACCTTTTGATATACCCACTTGCCTTAATAACAATGCTTCGGCAGCAAATCCAATAGTAAAGCAACATAACAATGAACGGACTATAAAGCGGGTCCATAAAGCCAATCACTACAAGTATCGAGTTTTGTTCCTAATAGAATTCAAGTAGAGCGTCAGAAAATGTTCTTTCTATTTCGTTCTATGGATTGCACAAAATCTATCCGTATTCTCAGAACGCACACTACTGACCAATAAGGTCTTCCACGTATACATGTGATTGTCGCGAAGTTTTTCGCCGTTGTTTCAAGAAGCGAACTTAATTTAATTCGTAACGCAGCCGATATAGCAACAACTATTTGAGAACCCTCGCAATTTCGCGTTCTTCCTCTAAATAGTTCAGGGCTCATTACCATGCTATCGCGGCGCATCCTTCGCATTCTCGCTTGGTCATTGTTGGTTTCAAGCGCTTTCGTGTTAGGCGACCCTTTTCCTGGGTATTGGAATAACGGCACCGGCGCGGCGATTCATTATCAACCCGTAGCCTGGCCGAATGAGCCTGCATCGACTTCATGTGGCGATACCTGCGGTGATTGGAAACCCTACACACGCTTTGGTCGTGGCATTAAAGATCCACGCGTGCAAGACCCATCCAATGGCGGCACTGCACCACAAAACTATGTGAACATATCATCGTCTTGCACTGACAAAACTAAGCCTAGCATTTATTACTTTCTACATCGCGGTGCAACTCCAGCCGATGATGTAGTGATGTTTCGTTGGCGTGTGGAGCAACCTGCGCACAACTATGCCACGGGTCCCAGTCCAGGAAATTACAGCGCTAGTAATCCATGGAGTTCCGCGCAATGGACCGTGTTGTTCAACATCGATGGTTCGGGTTATCGTAATTTCGCTGCACATCTGAACGGCTCATCTGGATCGCCGGCTGAACCTATCGATATGCTGGCTGGGATATGGAGTAACACTAACAATCAATCCATCGATTACACCAGTAA
>JAICKZ010000282.1 GCA_025927665.1 Steroidobacteraceae bacterium
AGAGGTAGCTCAATCCATGTCTTGAGAGATCATCGCTCTCGTTCACGCGATCCATATAAAACACGCTGCATTGCCACAAAAATAACTGACATCGATAACATGAAGGGTTACGTTGATGTCATTAAGCAAGGCTCGTAAGGCGCGAGATCAAGCCAACCAAGATCGCTCTATCTCATTCGTTCGCAAGCATGCATTATTGTTTGCAGTAACTTTGTTTATTGGATTTGCGAATTCACTGACAGCCACGGCGGGTACGTTGCTAAACAAGCTTGTGCCAACCGGCGTCTTTGTGCAAGCAGGACTGGGTGATAACAATACGCAAAGTTATACGGCTGGATTGGTATGGGATTGGAGATGGCAAATGAGTACCAAGCTGGGAGAAGTCACTGGCTACTCTGATATTTCTGCTGGACGCTGGATCGTGTCTTCCGGCGGCACACATAGCAACACTTGGGCAACACAGTTGGGTATCACGCCGGTGCTTCGGCAACACTTCGGAAGCTCAGGATTGTTCGCCGAAGTGGGTATCGGTGCCAACTACATTCTGCCGTTGTATCAAAGTGGTACCAAGCGCTTCAGTACGCAATTCAACTTTGGTGATCATATTGCAATCGGAAGTGCGTTTGGATATGACAAAGAAGAAGTGAGCTTGCGTTTCCAACATTATTCCAATGCAGGTATTGATCATCCCAATCCTGGTGAAAATTTTTTTCAGTTGCGTTACACATATCGCTGGCGAAAGTGAGTGTTAAAAGATTTATCTTGGCATTGTCACTTTCAAAAAGAAGATCCAATCCATCATTTGCATCATCTGACACATCAACGCAAATTTGCTGATTAATTTCGACTCTATTGATTGATCAGTTCCAAGGCCTGTGCAGTGGTAATAATGCGTGCAAATTCCCCATCAAGATTTGCCAACGACATAGTATGCACTTCATCGGCGGAGCGCAGCACACCAGCGTAGTCATACTTGGGGAACGTAAACGTGGCATCGGCCACAACGCTGGCATCAAATCCAAGGTTGCCGGCAGCTCGTGTCGTGGATTCAACCGAATTATTGGTGCTTACACCGACAATGATCAGCTGCCTTATCGAACGAGATTGTAACCAGTGTTCAAGATGAGAATGAGTGAAGGCATCTGTCACTTGCTTGTCGAACACTTTTTCATGTTGCATGGGAAAAAATTCAGGTTGAAATTCAACTCCGCTTTGGCCGGGCCAAAACGGTGAGTTGCGATCTTTAGAAAGATGTCGTACGTGTATTACTGTTGCCTCTTTACTTCGCCATGCTTCAAGTAAGGCTGCGATATTTTGCTCTGCATTGGGATTATTGCGCGAACTCATTGGAACTTCGCGCATTCCTCGCTGCATGTCGATGATCATTAATACAGGTTTGAGCGATATCATCGTCACTTACCTTTTGTTTTGACTATCCAGTATCTAATGCTGTATTGAAAGATGAAACTGTGCATCTAACAACTCTTCGAAAGATGTTATCTAAATCGCCAGCGATCAGCGAGTCGCACTAACACTTTGTCCGAATAATTGCGGCGGCCATTGCTGCCGTTGTAACGCGCCAGCGCTTTGGTGTAATCGCCTTTTTCGCGTTCGAGGTAATACTTGAGTATGGTGCAGCCAATGTGGATGTTATGAGGAATTTTTACCAGCTGCGAATTATCCATTCCCATCTTCTTTGGCCAAAAAGGCATAACTTGCATCAAGCCCACGGCACCGGCGCGTGAAACTGCCCAACGGTTGAACTGGCTTTCAACATCAATCACTGCCATGACCAATGCCGGTGGCAGTTGTAAGCGTTTAGCTTCGCACTGTACTTGTTCAAGTATTGCTTTGCGTTCATCTGCATCTTTGACCAGCGTACTGAGTTTGGGCTCCATCGCGGTAAACCATACCTCACGATCAAAGCGATCCTGAAAGCACTCGCCGTCGGTAACCGCTTTGCGAATTAATGGTTCGAGCGCGGCATCGACTTGTTGATCTGCCAATGCGATGTGGGTCATACCGACCATAATCAGGAGTAGCAGTGAGCTTGCAAACTGTAGAACAGTTAGCGGGTTTGATCGTATTGGGGTAGTTTGCCGAAGGTGCATCCCTGTATCATCTGCACTTCAGCAAGCATTAGTCAAATCGCACGGTTGGCAACATATGAATATTGAATCGCAGTCACATATCACGGCACCAGACGAACCGGGCACGAGTGCACGCCGGCCGCGACGTGGCGTGTATTTATTGCCGAACTTGATTACTACCGCATCATTATTTTTTGGTTTTTACTCCATTGTGGCGGCGATCGACGGCCATTTTTCACGCGCTGCCATCGCTATTTTTGTGGCAATGATATGCGATGGACTGGATGGACGTATTGCACGTTGGACACACACGCAAAGTGCTTTTGGTAAAGAATACGATAGCCTTGCAGACATGGTGTCCTTTGGTTTAACGCCTTCGATTGTGGCTTATCAATGGGGTGTGGAACGCATTTCAGAATATGGTCCCGTCTGGGGCCGATTCGGTTGGTTGGCTTCTTTCTTTTATGCGGTGTGTGCAGCACTGCGTCTGGCGCGATTTAATGTGCGCGAGGCAAAGGACAAACGTTATTTTGAAGGCTTGCCCAGTCCTTCGGCTGCGGCCTGTGTGGCTGGAGTTATATGGGTATTGAGCGAGTTCCAAGTCGCAGGTTTACCCAAATTGATTCTCTGCTTCACGATCACTGCTGGCATGGGTGCATTGATGGTCAGCAAGTTTTCATATTGGAGTGGCAAAGATATTAATTTGCGCGGCAAGGTGCCTTGGGCGTCGTTGGCGTTAGTGCCGTTGGGTTATATGTTTATTGTTGCTTTTGGCCCGGCGGAGGCTTTATTAACAGCGTTTGGTTCCTATGCAGCATCGGCGCCTTTGTTCTGGGTATGGCGCCGCATACATCGCAAGCGTCGTTAAAAGCAGTCTTAAAACTATTTGCGATAGGTTTTAGTAATATTGATTCTATGAATACCAAGCGGCTTCATTACTTACGCAGTATGGACATTGACGTGTGGCAACGTCGTGCACTGGTGCAGCCAATTGATGAAGTGAAGTCAGTGGATGAAGTAGTGACGGTCGCTTCTGAATCAGCAATCAATACGACCCGAAATGCCGTGATCGATAAGGTCATCGCAAATCATGTTCCTGAAGTCATTGCACACAACGCCGTGTTTGATAACAGCTCATTACTTAACTGGTCAGATATCGAGTTGGCAGTGCGTAACTGTACACGATGTACTCTGCATGGTGCACGTACTCAAACCGTATTCGGTGTGGGTGATCGATCTGCACGTTGGATGATCATTGGTGAAGCGCCCGGTGCAGAGGAAGATCGTCAAGGTGAGCCTTTCGTTGGTCGCGCGGGACAGTTATTGAATTCGATGTTGTTAGCGATGGGCTTGCAACGTGAACAGGTGTTTATCGCTAACATCCTAAAGTGTAGACCACCTCACAATCGTGATCCCAATCTTACCGAAGTGAGTTGTTGCATGCCCTATTTGCAACGCCAAATTGACTTGGTCAATCCGCGTATCATTGTGTGCGTTGGTCGTATCGCGGCGCAAAATTTATTGAGCACTGATACGCCTATCGGTAAGTTGCGTGGCGTTGTGCATTACTTGGAAAAACAAAATCGTCCGGTGATAGTGACTTATCATCCGGCGTATTTGTTGCGAAGTCCTGGCGAAAAGCGTAAAGCATGGAGCGATTTGCAATTTGCATTGCAGACCTTCGCGACAATGGAGTCCGCGAGCAAGGCACTACATGAACGCTGAGTTGAAATCATCCTTGCCGGGCAGTTTGCGCCTGCGCGTGATGACTTTGTCTGATGTGCCGTATGTAATAGATATCGAACGCGATTCTTATCCGTTTCCCTGGAGCGAAGGAATATTTCGCGATTGCATACGGGTTGGATATTTTTGCAGGGTTATTGAATTGCGCGGAGTGATTTCCGGATATGCTGTGATGTCGTTCGGAGCAGATGAGGCGCATATACTGAATTTATGCGTGCA